>JANNDB010000707.1:0-6934 GCA_031387285.1 Betaproteobacteria bacterium
GCCAGCAGGTGCAGAACCGCGCGCGCCAGCTGATCGAGGAACTCATGATTGCCACCAACGGCTGCACGGCGCGCTTCCTGGCGACCGAAGGCGGCGCTTCGCTGCGCCGGGTGGTGCGTTCACCCGAGCGCTGGCAGCGCATCGTGGAAGTCGCCCGGGACAGGGGCGTGTCATTGCCGGACGAACCCGACGCCCCTGCGCTGGAGGCCTTTCTGGCGAACCAACGCAAGGCCGACCCGCTGCGTTTCCCCGACCTGTCCCTGGTCATTGTCAAGCTCATGGGGCGTGGCGAGTACGTGGTCGAAACACGCGGCACCGCACCCATCGGCCATTTCGGTCTGGCGGTACGTGACTACACCCACTCCACCGCACCCAACCGGCGCTTCCCGGACCTCGTCACCGGACGCCTGATCAAGGCGGTATTGGCCAAGGCGCCGCCACCCTACTCCAACGCGGAGCTCGGCGCCTTGGCGGCGCACTGCACGCAGCAGGAAGATGCAGCACAAAAGGTGGAGCGGCAGGTGCGCAAGTCCGAGGCTGCACTGGTGCTGGAGTCGCGCATCGGTCAGACCTTTGAAGGCATCGTCACCGGCAACTCGGCCAAGGGCTGCTGGGTGCGCATTTTTTCGCCGCCGGCAGAGGGCAAGCTGCTGGCCGACGCCGCCTCCCTGGCCTTGGGGCAGAAGCTGCGCGTGAAGCTCGTTTCGGCCAATGTGGAGCGCGGGTTCATCGATTTTGTCCCGGTCGGCTGAACCCTCGCCATCCTGGAGTGCGCTAACCGCCCCGTAAGCCTAGCCGCTCGCGGAGCGCCGCAATCTCGTCCATCAATTGCAGTGCCAACGCGGCACCGGCCGGGTTGACACCCAGATCGCGCTGCAGGCGTATCGCCACCCGCGCATGGCGCAGATGGATGCCGGCAAAGCGCCAGCCCTCGGGCGCTTCGCCGTCGGGCGTGATCACACCCTCCTCCACCAGCTCCACGACGCGCTCGACCGGTGCGGCGCAGGCGCGGCACAGTTCGGCCAGCGTAAGCCCGTCCTGCTCTTCAACTATATAGCCGCTCACGTAGGTCACCACCTGTCCTTGCGTCGATGTGCTCATGCCAGTGCTCCCAGTTTTGCGCGGGGGTTGAATGCTGCGAACTGCCCGGCCATCCCGGCGTAGGCCGCGCGTGCGGTGTCGCTGTCAGCGGGCGGCAAGGCAATGTGCAGAACGAAGTAGAAATCGCCCGGCGTGCTGCCGGGAATACCGCGCCCCTTGAGCCGCAGCTTGCGGCCGGCCGCAGAGTCCTTCGGTATGGTGAGTTCGATCGTGCCGCTAGGCGTCGGTACTTCGACCTGGGCTCCCAACGCCGCTTCCCACGGTGCGACAGGCAGGTCCAGGTAGACGTCGCGCTGGTCCACCCGGTAGTGGGCATGGGGACGAAATTCGATTTCCAGGTACAGGTCGCCCGGCTCTCCCTGCCCGATGCCCGGCCCACCCTGTTTGGCCAGGCGGATATGCTGGCCGGCACGCACGCCCTTGGGAATCACGAACTCGATCTTGTGCTCGCGCGCCGTCAGTTGCCCCTGGTCGTCGATTTCCGGCACGCGCAGGCTCACGCTGCGCTGCGCCCCGTTGTACGCCTCCTCCAGGTCGATCTGTATCCTGGCGTGCCGGTCTTCTCCCTGGGCATGAAAAGCCTCGCGGCTTTGCCCCCTGGCCGGCCCGCTGCCAAAGCCGCGCCGGAACAGGGCCTCGAAGAAATCACTGTGTTCGGCTGCCTCGCGCTCGCTGAAGCCGCGGCCCGGCGCTTCGGTGCCTGCGTTCCAGTCGGGCGGCGGCTGGAAATCCTGCCCGGCCTTCCAGTTTCTGCCAAGCCGGTCATAGGCGGCACGTTTCTCCGGGTCCTTGAGCACTTCGTAGGCTTCGCCCATTTCCTTGAAGCGCGCCTCGGCATCCTTTTCCTTGCTGACGTCGGGATGGTATTTGCGTGCCAGGCGCCGGTGCGCCTTCTTGATGTCGTCCACACTGGCGTCGCGCGCCAGGCCCATCACTTCGTAGTAGTCCTTGAATTCCATGACGATCCCTTGTGAGCCGGCGTATGCGACGCAATCAGATTACCGCAAAGGGCACGTGATGTCTCCTGGTATCGGCCAGGCAGCATCCGCAGCCGGGTGCCTCATGGGCCCGATGGCGTGCGAACCCGCGACTTCTTCACCACCCCATCCGCGCCGAACAGGATGACGAACTCGGTGACTCCGGGCGCCACACTGCCAGGAGCAACACCGCGGTAAGCCCAGACCTCGTAACCACTGTCGAAGCGGACCACCCGTGCGTTTCCCAGGGCTGCCTGTACGTCTTCGCGGGTGCTGCGGCCAATGACCAGGCGATCTGTCGCGTTTGGGACCGACATGGCCTTGTCGCGGAACAAGGGCGTGGGTTCGGTCTGTGATCCAGGCAAACCCGCACACCCACCCAGCAAAAGGCACGAAGGAACAAGCACGGTGGCGACATACCACCAGGCACTGGAAGACCTGCGTGCGGCGATCATGGTCATGGGCCATCGTCCATGTATTCGAATTTGACCCGCGTCTCGTCCGGCCAGCTGCGGTCCCCCAGCGGCATGAAGTAGGTTCGGTCCACCAGCTGTTCGCAGTCGCAGCCGGAGCGGTCCTCGTCGTCGCGCTCCTCGCTAGCGCCGCCATAGAGCCGGCTGACAGGAAGCACCTCCTTGCGAGCGCCGTCCACCAGCGTCACATTGAACAAGGGGCGATCCGCAAAAAAAAGGTATTGCGGATCCGGCTTGTCGCAGTAGTCGGGCGTATTGACGAACGGGCGGATCAGCGCCCCGGCGATGCGCGCGACGAAGTTGACGCTTTCAGAGATCAACCCGGCCGCCATGCCCACACGGCACTCCAGGCGCAGATCGCCGAGACGGCGCACATTCGGGGGCAAGCCAGGGGTGCGGATATCGGTGCGCCAGGTCATGCTGCGCACTTTGCGGTCGGGTACCACCTGCGCGTCTTCATCCAGTGCGAGTGGGTTGCGCTCCAGCGTGAATGTGTTGTCGGGCGCGATGGTGACCGGGAAGTCCACCTTCGAGCCCATCACGTTCATCTCGATTTGTTGCATGTCGGTGCCGCGCTGGCGCGCCAGCAGCTTGAAACGCAGCGATGCCGCTGGCGCCAGCGCATGCTCGGCTTCAAACAGATCCATGCCCCGGACGATCCTGCGATAGGACTTTTCCACCGGGTCCCGGTTCGCCTTGGCGTTGACTGTGACGCTCGGCAGTACCGGGGCCTCCCTTGCTGGTTGGGCGTTGGCGTCTGACCACGCCACGACGCAGCCGAGCAGCCCGGCCAGCATGGATGCGGCGAGGTGCGCGAGGTAAGGGCTGTTCGTCTGGCTGAGGCGCATGGCAGATTCAGTTGGCAGGGGTTCATGCTAGGCCGCAAACCGCATTCGCGCTGTAGGACGGTTGCGCATTTGCCAGTCATCAGCACGCCCCATGAACACTGCCTCCCCCGGCACGCGGGCCCGTGTCGTACCGACGCTGGAAACCACGGCCACAACCGCCTCCGCAAAAGTGACTCAACGGCGCAATTGGGTAGACAGCAGGCACCTGGATGTCGCCGGCAGCGTCGAGTGCCAACAGGGCGCCACGGTGCCGGGAAGGACGCGACCCGGATCCCAGTGCCATCAGGGCACCATTCGGGTAGTCGCCGAAGGCGGGCAGCATGAGCAAAGCCTCGCAATCCGGCTTGGCCGCTTTGCGCGCCTTGTGGCGCAGCGGCAGTTCTCCATCAAAAAATCGGGATCAGCCGACCGGGCTCGCGGTTGGACAGATCGAACATGGCCAGGTGTGCTCGTCGTCGGTCACTACAAACAGGCGGTTTCCCGACTTCACGAGACCGCTGGCAGCGCTCAGGTGAGTCTGCCCCACGCGGCCTGCGGAGTCGTCGACAAGCAGTTCTCTGATGATTCGGGCTTCCAGCATAGCGCGTGACGGTATCGGGGATCTGTAACAGACCCGATTCTCCATCGTGTATTTGTCGGTTAGACCCATCCGGCCCGGGGGAGCCGGTGGCACGCGTGATCAATGTGTGCCGAAGACTCGCGACATCCTGAGGTCTTCGGACACTTGGGCAAACTTCTCGACAGATCCCGATAGACCTGGAAAGACGCCGAATCATTCCCACTCGATCATCAACGAGCCTTCCAAGCTGTTGATGCGTAAGGGGCTCGGAGCTGCCCCTCAGGTTTTTACCGTCATTCTTACCTTCAGCTTGGGCAGGCGCCGTGCGGGCTCGCGCCCGACCCATTGGCAGAGCTCGGGCCCTCGCCAAACGGTCAGGGAATGCCCGGAACGCGGACCGTCACCCTGCGACTGATTGGAAGACGCGGATCCTTGGCGCGAGCTTGGCTCGGAGTTCCCGATCCGCAACTCGGATGTCGTACTCGGACTGCAGGTTCAGCCAGAACCGGGCCTCCATGCCGAAGAACAACCCGAGCCGAAGCGCTGTATCCGCGGTGATGGGGCGCTGGCCATTCACCACTTCGCTGATCCTGCTCGGCGAGACATCGATGTCCGCCGCTAGTTGGCGGGCACTGATGCCCATCGGCTTCATGAAGTCCTCGAGCAGGATCTCGCCCGGATGAATCTCGTCAAGCAATTTGGCCATGTTTCAAAGTCCTAGTGGTAGTCCACGATCTCGACGCGGTGCGCTCCGTCGGCCTTCCAGACAAAGCAGATCCGCCACTGGACGTTGACGCGGATGCTGTGCTCGCCCTTGCGGTCGGCTTTCAGTGCCTCCAGTTGGTTGCCCGGCGGGACGCGCAAGCTGCCGAGTTCCGTGGCGGCGTGGATCTGAAGCAACTTGCGCCTCGCGACGCGCTCAATGTTGCGGAAGCGGGCTACCGCACGGCTGTGAAACAGGGCCTCGGTATCGGCGCACGCGAACGAGCGAATCATGCGCGATTGTGATCCGTCATAAGGATTCCGTCAAGCGGAACACCTGACGCAGTCGCGGACCCTGGCTGCGTTTCGGCAATGCGGAGCGTGGGGAAGGCAGGTTGCCGAGATCGGCGGCTTGCTGATCTGAAGCCGACCTTCGTCGGGCCCGAGCGAAAACCAGCAATCGACCCGAACCAGTCATTCAGGTTTCCTGTTTCCAGTCACTCAGGCTTATTCGATCACCAGGTTTGCGCGAAGAAGAAACGATGGTGGCACGGTTATGTCCAGCGCTTTTGCAGCTTTCAGATTGACGGCAATTTCGTACTTCGTGGGCAACTCAACTGGGATTTCGGCCGGGCTTACGCCTTTAAGTATCTTATCCACTTGCGCTGCGGCACGGCGGAAATTTTCCTCGAACGGAAAACTGTAACTGGCTATGCCGCCTGCCTGCACCGCCTCGCGAATACCGTGAAATGTCGGCACTCGGTATTTATTCTGAAGTTCTGCAATATGGTCGCGAAGGCCCGTGAACGGAGCGAGTGGCACCACCACGACTGCATGCGCCTTTGCCGTCACTGCTTGCTTGAATGCGGATTCGAGCTCTTCTTCTTTCGTGGCATGCACCAATATAGATTGGAAATGAAGTGCCTTGGACATCATTTGCAAGTCATCAAGGTGGTGCTTTTGTGCAGGGTTTTTTAGGTTGACTAGGGTCGCTATACGGGTTGCGGCTGGCAGCACTCCCTTAACGACTTCGTACAGTTTCTTGTTGATCTCTTCATTGAACGCGACGCCGGTAATGTTTCCTCCCGGACGACGATAGCTTTGAACGAAACCTTGGCCAACCGGGTCGCCTGCTGACGCAAACACGATTGGCACCGTGGAAGTCGCTTTCTGACACGCGGCCACTCCGGGGGATCCGTGGGTGACAATCACCGCCGGCCCCAGCGCCAGCAGTTCAGCAGCAAGGGCCGGCAGCCTTTCAATCTGGTTTTCCGCCCATCGGACGTCGATTACGACGTCGCGCCCCTCGACGTAGCCCAGCGACGTCAGGCCCATCCGGAATTCTTTCAGCAGATGTTCGTACGCTCTAGGCGTAGACGAAGAGTGGAAACCGATACGCCGAATCTTGACGGGCTGCTGAGCAAACGACTCGAACGGCACAGCGAGTGCACCCGCGCCAAACGCCAACACCAGTTTCCGACGATTATTCATTTCCCTCCCAACGCCGGAGGCCATTATGGGCTATTACGTCAGTAACAACGGGAAGGTCAATCTGACCGGTATTGGCCGGGTCTTGCCGGCCACCGCGCCTCATATGTGCGACCGTTGTCCAACGCATTGCGGGCATTCAATACCCAGTGGCCGTGGGCTCCGTACGGCTCGGGAATGAAGGTCGCCACGCCTGGCCATGTCGGCGGTCGCCAAGGCTGAATCGACGCTCGGAGGGCGTTCCCTTTGATGATGGAGTTCCAAAGATTAACGACGGGAAAGTTGTCTCATCCAATGTCCTGCCATTCCCTTGCTCGGGGCGGAGCCGCGAAGCGCGACGCACCGGTGCGCCCTATCGCCTGGGAGCGCGGGAATTTACAGTCAGCCCGCCCGATCCGTCGATCGCCCGGAAACCCGCATGGATGCTGGACCTCGCACTCGAGATTTACTCATAAGTCAGTAAGTTAGCGGACGATTTATGGAACTTCGTCGGCCCCGTTTTGTCCAATCTTGCATGAAACGCGATGGACGGATATTGGCTCACAACACGCTTGAGGAGATGCGCGTGCTGGCGGTGCAGCGAATGAATGAAGGTGAGCGTCCTGCCGCGGTTGCAGCGTCCTTTGGCTTGCACCGTTCTTGGGCCTACAAATGCCTGGCTACAAGTAAAGGGCGGGGGCGTGGTATCAAAGCATTGCGCTCCACCAAAGGCACTGGTCGCCCTCGCAAACTCAGTGCTGCGCAGGAGCGCCAGGTATTTCGATGGGTCAACGGCAAGAGCCCCTA
>JANNDB010000656.1:0-2763 GCA_031387285.1 Betaproteobacteria bacterium
AGCGCCCCGGTGGCGATGGCGACCGCCTTTCGACGCAAGTCCCCGAAAGCTCTTCGCCCCCTTCGGTCGCTGTCGTCGCCCAGCGGCCAACGAGTGGGGAAGACGCCTTGGCGTCGGACGTTGCCGACCCTGACTGCATGCTGCTGGAAGGGCGGCTTTACGTCATGCGCAGCGGGTGTTATGCCACCATCAACGGCGACGACTTGCTGATCCGCAGGCGCAAGTTCGAAGTCCTTCGAGTCCCCATCGCCGACCTGACTATGGTCTACCTGGAGGGCAAAGGAATAGCAGTGTCGGCGGACCTGACCATGAACTTATGCGAGCGCGACATTCCGATCGTGTTTTCACCCCTCATCGGCATTCCCGCAGCCATCACGCAGCCGGTGCACAGCAATCGGTCGCATGTACGCCAGCAGCAGGTACTGCGCCGCAACGATCCGGCGATCATGCATGCAGGGTTGGCGATGCTGGCAGCGAAGGTTGCCAATCAGGCATCAGTCCTCAAATACTTCGCGCGCTACCGAAAGAAATCCGGGGACAGCGATGCATTCGGAGCTATCACTCGGGCCGCCGACGAAGTCAGGGAAATTTGTCAACTGCTCGAAGCCATTGACCCCGCAGCCGCCGCCGCGCGGAGCACCTGGATGGGACATGAAGGTCGCGCTGCCGCAAAATACTGGTCGGCTTTGGCCCTGCTGGTGCCGAGTGCGTTTGGCTTCCCGGGGCGACACACTCGCCATGCCACGGATCCGGTCAATAGCGCGATCAACTATGTGTACGGAATGCTCTACGGCGAAGTGTGGAAGTCGGTCACGTCCATCGGACTCGACCCCTATTTCGGAATCGTCCACGGGACCGAGCGGGACCAAGGCAGCCTCATCTTTGACCTGATAGAAGAGTACCGCGCGCCCTTCGGCGATCGGGTCGTCCTGGGCATGTTGGGGAGGGGATTCGACATCGCCATGGACAGCGAAGGGCGCCTTCGCGTGGCCTGCCGGCGCAAGCTCGTCAGCGCATTTCATAAATCCTGGAACCGAACCGTCCGATGGCGCGGCCAGGATCGCACGCCAGCCTCGATCCTGGATGCTCAGGTAACCAGCATCAAGAACACGTACCTGGGAAAGGACGAGTACAGGGCGTTTCGATTCCGGTGGTGAACGTGGATCAGGGTGCGGAGATCAGGTATTCATGGGCCACCTGTACCCTGTCGGCAAATTGCATGCCCAGAAATCCGGACGAACTCACCACGCCGCGAAACTCGCCGCGCTTCTTGAATACGACCACGGAGACCGGCCGCTCTTCGCCCGTTGCCAGAACCATCTTGCCGTAGAAGTGGTGTTCGATTGCCGGTGACGGCTGGACTCGAATTGGCAGCGGTTCGAATCGCTTCAACGTCTGTTGCGAACTCATTGCGTGATACTTGACCTGGTATTCGAGCAATCGTGGCCAGCCCCAACTCTCAACGTCTTTGTGCGCGCCCCAAAAATAGGAGTAGTAGGCCCATGCGGAGGTCCCCTCGCGCGTCCGACTGACCCGGCAAATGGCTCCAAAGTCTTCCAACGATTGGCGAACCCTGTCGACAAATGCTGGGCCACAGTTGTACGCGCCGGCAAAGTACCTCACCACCCACGATCGATCAATGTTCGGTATTGAATCCGGTGCCGGGTGGACCGTGGGAAGGAAGCCCAGGAACTTGACATACCATCCCTCAGCTGATGTGGGACGCGAATCGGCTTCAACGCTGGCGCATGCCATCAGTACGAAAGAGACAGCGGCGACGCAACCGGCCATCCAAAGGCGGGCGCGCGTGCAGAGTCCCTGACGAGTCAGAGGGCTCACGTCGGGAGGCGCATGTAGATCAATAGCTGCTCTCAATAAGGCAATAAGGCGAGTCGCGCCGACCCAGCCTCCAAACCATCAGAGCCCAAGTCGCTTGTAGACTTCCGCGGCCGGCACTGGCTTGGTCTTGCCCGATTCGATGTCTTTCCAGCGCCGGGCGGCTTCGCGCCCGTCAATCTGGTCTTCGATCAATTCTCGAACATAGCTGACTACGGACTTGCGCCTGCGCCTGGCCTCTGCCTGCAGCATGCCCGCCACATCGGCGGGCAGGTCAACACTGACGGTACCGGCGCCAGATAACTGTTCAGCAGAATGAGAGGTGCTCTTCATGGGTTGGCTCTCCCCGCGGAGGTAAATCTCCGTGGCGGCATCGATTTTAAGGGACCGACCGGCTGAAGAGTTTCTTCAGCGGCGACGGACTGCCTGGCGCGGCCGCGGTCAGACTTCCGAACTCGCCTTCTCGACCAGGTTGTCGAACTTCTGCTGCATCTCCGCCGACCACTTGATCCCGCTTCTGTCGAAGGCCCGGGTGGCCCTGTCCCGCTCCGGACTGTTCGCGCTGGTCTTGGTCTTGATGAGACACATGACACCAGTCACGCCCTTTTCATCACGGGTGGAGATGTAGAGGTCCAGCAGTGCCAGCAGGGTGTCGTTTCTCTCGGGCGCAGCGAGTGAGGCCCGGATAAGCACTTGTTCCGCCTCTTTCTTGCGCCCGGATTGCGCCAGGATGCTGGCCCCCGTGACGGGGTCGTCATGCATGTCGTCCAACAATGCCGTGGTGGAACTGGCGGCCTTTGTCACTTCTCTTGAGGGCGCATGGTGCGCGGCAATTCGCGTCGGCGGATACTCCGGGGCCTGCCGACTCTCCAGAAAAGCACTGTCGATGTCCGGGTTGTGCTTTCGCCTTGAACGCAGAAACAGAAA
>JANNDB010000753.1:0-3160 GCA_031387285.1 Betaproteobacteria bacterium
CGGCCAATGAATCCGGCCAGCAGGATCACGGTCAGCAGGTAGGGCAGGGCCTGTACCGCCTGTACTGGCACCTCGCCGATACCCGGCAGCGTCACGCCCTGCAGCCGGATCGCCACCGCATCGAGGAAACCAAACAGCAGGCAGGCCCAGAACGCCCCCACCGGATGCCATTTGCCGAAAATCATCGCCGCCAGCGCCATGAAGCCCCGGCCCGCCGTCATGTTGGGAACAAAGGCTGCGTTCTGCGCCAGCACCAGATAACTTCCGGCCAGGCCACACAGGAGGCCATTGAGGGTGAGCGCGGCGTAGCGCATACGCGTCACCGACACCCCGGCCGCGTCCACCATGTGCGCGTTTTCGCCGACCGCGCGCAGGCGCAGGCCGAACCGCGTGCGGTACAGCAGCCACCAGACCGCCGGCACCAGCCCCAGCGTGAGGTAGACCATGATGTTGTGGCTGAGCAACCCGTCACCCACCACCGTCCCCAGTACCGGGATACCCTTGAACCAGTCCGCTGCGCCCGGCACCATGGCCTGCAGCCGCACCTCGGTGGTGACCGGCGGCGTTTGCCCACCCTGCGCGAACCAGGCAATGCCCAGCACCGCCGTCATGCCCGCGGCGATGATGTTGACCGCCACGCCCGAAACCACCTGGTCACCCCGGTAACTGACACACGCCAGCCCATGCAACCAGGACAGCGCGATCGTGGTGGCCATGGCCAGCAACAGCGCAAGCGTCGTAGAGCCAAAGGCGACACCGGCCGCGCCTGCGGCAAAGGCGGCAAACAGCATCTTGCCTTCCAGGCCGATGTCGATCACTCCGGCGCGTTCGGACAGCAGCCCTGCCAGCGCGCACAGGATGAGCGGCGTCGAGACGCGCAAGGTGGAGGCGATCAGCGCGCCAATCAGTGCGTCATCCACGGGCAACTGCTCCGTTAGCGTGCTTGCGTCCAAACGCATGCACCAGCCTGGCGACCCAGGGCGCCAGCACATAGGCCATGGCGCCCGAGAACAGCACGATGAAGCCCTGCAGCATCACCACCATGTCGCGGCTGAATCCCTTGACGTCAAAGCTGACTTCGGCGCCGCCCTGGAACAACGCGCCAAACAGGATGCTCGACATCACGATGCCCACCGGATGGTTGCGTCCCATCAAGGCCACAGCGATGCCGGTGAAGCCGGCCCCGCTCACGTATTCCAGCATCAGGCGCCCGGTCACGCCGGCGATCTCGTTCATGCCGACCATGCCGGCCAGCGCCCCGGAGACCCCCATCGCAAAGACAACCTGGTGTTTCGGGTTGATGCCGGCATAGGCGGCAGCGCCAGCGCTGGAGCCGGTGGCGCGCAAGTCATACCCCGCCCGGGTGCGCCACAGCAGGACGTAGACCGCCACCGCAGCCAGCAGCGCCAGGAACAGGCTGGTGTTGAGCGGCGAGGCCGACCACTCGATACCCATCGCGCCGAGGAATTCGTGCATGCGGGGCAGTTTGGCTGAGGCGGCAAAGGGCGCACTCTCCACCGCCATGCTGCCGGGTACCTTCATGTGGTTCACCAGCAGATAGACCAGCAGGCTGCTGGCCAGGAAGTTGAACATGATCGTGGTGATCACGATATGGCTGCCACGGTAAGCCTGCAGGTAGGCCGGCACCGCGGCCCAGGCCATGCCAAACAGGGCACCGGCCAGCAGCATCAGCGGAAGCATGATCCAGGCCGGCAAATTGGCCGAGAACCAGAGCGCCACCAAACCAGTGCCCAGCCCGCCCAGGATGGCCTGGCCTTCACCACCGATATTGAACAAGCCCCCATGAAAAGCCACCGAAACCGCCAGGCCGGTAAAGATGAAGGTGGTGGCGTAGTACAGCGTGTAGCTAAGGCCGCGCTCGCTGCCAAAGGCACCGCGGATCAGCACCGTGATCACCTCCAGCGGGTTCTGCCCGACCAGGGTGACCATGATGCCGGCGGCCAGCAGTGCCACCGCCAGATTGACGACCGGCAGCAAGAACAGATCGGCCCAGCGCGGCAAGCCGGGCGCTGCGCTCATGCCGTTCCCCCGATCATCAGCATGCCAAGGCGTTGCTCGCTGCACTCGCCGATCGGCAGTTCGCCGCTGATGCGCCCCTGGTTCATCACGATGACCCGGTCGGCCAGCGCAAGGATCTCGTCGAGTTCACTGGAGACTACCAGCACGGCGCAACCGGCGTCGCGCATGGCGCGCAACTGGGCATAAATGAATTCGATGGCGCCGATGTCCACCCCGCGTGTAGGTTGCCCCACCAGCAGGACCCCCGGGGCCTGCCCAAGCTCACGCGCCAGCACCAGCTTTTGCTGGTTGCCGCCGGAAAAACTCGCGCTCATCAGATGGGCGTTGCGCGGACGCACGTCAAACCGCTCCATCATCTCGACCGTGGCGCCGATCATGTGTGGGTGGTCCATCCAGCCCTGGCGGCAATACAGCGGCAGCCATTGGTAGCCCAGCGCCGCTGATTCCCAGGCCTCAAAACTCATCACCATGGCGCGTTCGTGGCGGTCTTCCGGCACATGCGCCACGCCAAGTGCGCGCGCAGTGCGCGGATTCATCCAGGCGCCGGCGCGAAAGTGGTTCTTGCCAATTTCGATTTCACCGGCGCTTGGCGCCAGCAGGCCGGAGAGGACCTCCAGCACTTCACTCTGTCCATTCCCGGAAACACCGGCAACGCCCACGATCTCGCCCGCATGCAACTCCACGTCAAAGCCATGCAGGCGCACCACCTGCAGCGCGTCCTTGACGACCACGCCGCGGGTTTTCAGCAGCACGGCGCCGGGCGCCTTGCTGGCGTCACCCTGGCGCCCCATCTGCACCTTGCGCCCGACCATGGCTTCAGCAAGGCTTTCAACCGAGGTGTCGGCTATCGCCACGTCCTGCACCACACGCCCGGCGCGCATCACGGTGACGAAATCGCACAGGCGCATCACTTCCTTGAGCTTGTGCGTGATGAGCAGGATGGTGGTTCCCTTTTCACGCAGCAGCGCCAGCACGCCAAACAGCTGCTCGGTCTCCTGGGGCGTCAGCACTGCCGTGGGCTCGTCCAGTATCAGGATGCGGGCACCCCGGTACAGCGCCTTGAGAATCTCCAGGCGCTGCCGGTCACCCACCGAGAGGTCGGCGACCAGGGCGTCCAGCC
>JANNDB010000756.1:0-5544 GCA_031387285.1 Betaproteobacteria bacterium
CAGGGGCAACGCCACTTTCCATTGCACCGCCATCTTGTAGACCGGGCTGTTGCGCGCGGCTTCGATCCAGTTGTCGGGGATGCCGTCACGTTGCGCCTGTGCCATCACTGCCGGGTCGAAAGGATCGAGAAAGATGTCCAGCTGGGCCTGGTAGAGGTCGCGGTCATGCTCGACGCTGGCTGCGGCGGCGATGCGGTCGGCGTCGTACAGCAGCACACCCAGGTAGCGGATGCGGCCGACGCAGGTCTCGCTGCACACCGTCGGCTCGCCCGCTTCGATGCGCGGGTAGCAAAAGGTGCACTTCTCGGCCTTGCCGCTCTTCCAGTTGTAGTAGATCTTCTTGTACGGGCAGCCCGAGACACACATCCGCCATCCGCGGCACTTGTCCTGGTCCACCAGCACGATGCCGTCTTCCTCGCGCTTGTAGATCGAGCCCGACGGGCAGCTCGCAACACAGGCCGGGTTCAAGCAGTGTTCGCACAACCTGGGCAGGTACATCATGAAGGTGTTCTCGAACTGGCCCAGCATGTCCTTTTGCACCTGCTGGGCCAGTTTGAGAACACCTTCATGATGTACCTGCCCAGGCTGTGCGAGCACTGCCTGAACCCGGCCTGCGTGGCGAGTTGCCCGTCTGGCTCGATCTACAAGCGCGAGGAAGACGGCATCGTGCTGGTGGACCAGGACAAGTGCCGCGGATGGCGCATGTGTGTGTCTGGTTGCCCGTACAAGAAGATCTACTACAACTGGAAGAGCGGCAAGGCCGAGAAATGCACCTTCTGTTACCCGCGCATCGAGGCCGGTGAGCCCACCGTGTGCAGCGAAACCTGCGTCGGCCGTATTCGTTACCTGGGCGTCCTGCTGTACGATGCCGACCGCATCCTGGAAGCCGCCAGCGTGGAGCATGACCGGGACCTGTACCCCGCCCAGCTCGGCATCTTCCTCGACCCGCACGATCCCAAGGTGATTGCGCAGGCGTGTATCGATGGTATCCCCGACAAGTGGATGGAGGCCGCGCGCGTCAGCCCGGTCTACAAGATGGCGGTGCAGTGGAAGGTCGCCCTGCCGCTGCATCCCGAATACCGCACCTTGCCGATGGTCTGGTACGTGCCGCCGCTGTCTCCGATCTCTGCCGCCGCCAACGCCGGGCACGTGGGTACCAACGGTGAAATTCCCGACGTGAACCAGTTGCGCATACCGGTCAAATATCTGGCCAATCTGCTGACCGCCGGCGACACGGTGCCGGTGGTCCGCGCGCTCGAGCGCATGCTGGCCATGCGGGCCTACCAGCGCGACAAGCATGTGAACGGGCGCACCAACCTGAACGTGCTGGAGCAGGTGGGCATCAGCCAGGCCGAGGTGGAGGACATGTACCGCGTGATGGCCATTGCCAACTACGAAGACCGGTTCGTCATTCCGAGTTCGCACCGCGAATACGCCGAGAACACCTTCAACGTGCGCGGCGGGTGCGGCTTCACCTTTGGCAACGGCTGCTCCGAGGGCACGAGCGAGACCAGCCTGTTCGGCAGCGACAAGAAACGCACCATACCCATACGGGCGGAGGTTTGATCATGTTTGGACGTACCCAGGATGTCCCGGCCGCCGGAACGCTGCGTGTCCTCGCAACACTGCTCCGTTATCCCGACGCGGAGCTGCGTGGTTATTTGCCCCAGCTGAGTGGCGTGCTGCGCCAGGAATGCGCCTTGTCCATAACAAGGCTTGCCGAGATCGACGCACTCGTCGAGGCACTGCAAAACGCGGACCCTCTGGAGGCCGAGGCCGACTACGTGGCCTTGTTCGACCGGGGGCGTGCTACTTCGCTGCACCTGTTCGAACATGTGCATGGGGACTCGCGCGACCGCGGTCCGGCCATGGTCGATCTCGCACAGACCTATGAAAAGGCGGGACTGTTTCTGGCCGAGGGTGAACTGCCCGACTATCTGCCGGTGGTGCTGGAGTTCGTATCGACCCAGCCGTTACGCGAGGCGAAGGCGTTTCTCACCGAGATGTCGCACATTTTCAACGCCATTTTCGGTGCGCTTGTGCAGCGCGGCGAGCCCTATGCGAGCGTTCTGGGCGCCCTGCTTGAACTGGCGGGTGAAAAAGCGCAGGCAGTCAAGCCCGCGGTTGAAGAGGCGCTGGACGAAAGCTGGGCCGAGCCGGTGGTATTCGACGGTTGTTCGACCAAGGGCCAGAACAGACCCGGCCAGGCGCAACCCATCCATATCGTGCGTACGCCCAAGGTCGCACAAGGAGCATTGCCATGAACGGTGTTTACGGTTTTCTCTTCCAGGTCTATCCATACGTCTGCTTCACGGTGTTCCTCGCAGGAAGCCTGATCCGCTTTGACCAGAACCAGTACACCTGGAAGAGCGACTCATCGCAAATGCTGCGGGCCGGCACCTTGCGCTGGGGCAGCAACCTGTTTCACTTCGGCATCCTGTTCCTGTTCTTCGGCCACATGGTCGGCCTGTTCACGCCGCACTCGGTGTACGGAGTCTTCATGAGCGCAGCGACCAAGCAGACACTGGCCATCGTGGCAGGCGGGATTGCCGGGGCGTTCTGCTTCGTCGGTCTTTCGCTGCTGATCTTTCGCAGGGTATTCGATCCGCGCATCCGCCTGACCAGCCATCGCACCGACATCGCGGTGCTCTTGATCCTGTGGGTGCAACTCGTGGTGGGCCTGATAACGCTGCCGTTCTCGTGGCAGCACGCGGATGGAAGCACGATGCTGATCCTGGCCGATTGGGCCCAGCGCATCGTCACACTACGGCCGGTCGACGCCACCGCGCTGGCCGCCTTGCCATGGCCCTACCTCTTCCATATCGTGTTCGGCATGACGATCTTCCTGCTGTTTCCCTTCAGCCGGCTGGTCCATGTATGGAGCGGCTTTGCCACCGTCGCGTTTCTGTTCCGTCCCCATCAGGTGGTGCGCAGCCGCCGGCTGAACCTGCCGGCCGGGCATAACGAGCCGCGCCGGCCAGGCGCCGGCGTACAGGAAGGAGCATGACGATGGAAAACCCTGACGTGGTCGAGTCCCCTTCGGCGGCGCACGCGACAGCCCGCCCGGCCATTGCGCGCATCAACGGTGTGGCACTGCAGCGTGCCGGCGAAACGCTGGAATTGGAAGTGCTGCGCCAGCGGGCCTGCACGGAATTGCTGCGCCAGGCCGCGCAGGCAGGCGGCCTGTTGGCCGCCAACGAGCCCGTGACCGCCGACGGCGTGGCTACCGCGGCCACCAGCCTGGCGATCGAGGCGCTGCTGGAGAGGGAACTGGTTATCCCGGAGCCGGCGCTGGACGCATGCCAGCGCCACTACGACGCGCATGCGGCGCGCTACCAGACGGGCGAAAAAGTGAAGGCCCGTCACATCCTGTTCGCTGTCACCCCCGGCACGGACGTGGTGGCATTGCGCAACCGCGCCGAGGCCTGCCTGCTCGATGTGCGCTGCCATGCACCGGGCGCGGCGGACGGATTCGCCGAGGCTGCGCGCACCCTGTCCAATTGCCCGAGTGGCGCGCAGGGCGGCGCGCTGGGCTGGCTCTCGGCGGCCGAATGCGCGCCCGAGTTCGCCCGGGAACTGTTCGGCCATGCCGATGTCGGCGTATTGCCACGCCTGGTGCACAGCCGCTTCGGCCTGCACGTGGTCGAGGTGCAGAAACGCGAAGCGGGGATGCAGCAGCCGTTTGCGGCGGTGCGTGGCGCGGTCACCCTGTCGCTGCACCAGCAGTCCTATGTGACGGCCTTGCGGCAGTACCTTCAGGTGCTTGCCGGCCAGGCCGTGGTTCAGGGGGTGGACCTGGAAGGCGTGCAGTCGCCCCTGGTGCAGTGACGCGAGGAGTTTCGGTATGACGCTCTCGAACTTCGATGACCTGTTGCGCGCGGCACGCGCGCAGTCCCAGCCACAGCGGCTGTTGTTCGTATTTGCCGGAGCCGAGTTGCTGGACGGCAGCACGCCAGACCAGGCCGCCCGCTTTGCAAATGGCGCGGGTGGTGCGCTGGTGCCCCTGATGGCGGTGGACAAGGCGCCGGACGAGTTGGTGGACTTCCCCGCTCTGGTGGAGGAGTCGCTGCAGATGGGGCAGAACTGGCAAGTTGTGTTCGCCGCGGCAATCGCTGGCAAAAACGGGTGTGCGCCGGCCAGTGCGCAGGCAGAGCCCGCCCTGAAAAACATGGCCGATTCAATCCGGCAGGGCCGACACGACGCATTCATGCCGTTCGACCGCCATGGGGATCTGCTGGTTTTTGGTTGACCGGCCGGCGCCGGGGGCGAAGTCCCGGGCTTCTCTGCGCCTCAGTTCGCTTCGGCCAGCCCTATCGGTGCTGGCACGATATTCACGATTCGCGTAAAAAGGGCCTGGTACTCGGAGTCGGGTGAGTGGCCGGTCATCGGGTCGCGATTGGCCAGGAATGCCTCGTCAATATCGGCCCAGTCCTGCTCGGTCAGTACCTTTTCGGCCAGCGGCATGATCTCCTTTTCCTCCAGCGCCATGTGGGCGAGGTAGAAATCCACGTAGCGCGCCAGGATCTGCTCGAACGCCGCGCGGCGTGATTCGCCCATCATCTCCCAGGCGAGCAGGGCGTGTTCGACCTCGCGAATACGCAGTTCGCCGCGCCCGTGGTCCTGGTCCAGGTGATCGAGCAGATCGCGCGACAGCGGCGTGCGTGCGCGCAGGCGTGGAAAGAGAACTTCCGTTTCCTTGCGGTGGTGGCGCTTCTCGGGAAACTCGTCGATGTAGAACAACATGGCACGCAGGGCGGCAAAGTGCGTCGGGCTGTTGTTCTGGCGATCCTGCGCGACAAGCATGGAGATCGAACGGAGCATGGCCGCCATTGCCATATGTTCCTCGCGGATGATTCGGGGCGTGACGTGTGCCATGGTGGTGGTCTCCGTTGATATAGGTTCAGGATGCCACCGGCCCTGCGTTCCAGGCTTGCGCTGGATCAAGCCGGTGCGAGATGGTCCATTTCAGGCAGTGAGGCACCATGGCGCCTTGTCGTGCACCAGCCCCATCCATACGGCCCAGGACGAGCTGGCAGCCAGCGCAAGGCCCGCCAGGCGCACCCCCCAGCCGTCGCCGCGCACCCCGCGCAGATGCAGCCAGAGCCGGGGGCCGGCGACCATGGACACGCTGGTTCCCGCCGCGAACAGGGCCATTACCAACGCGCCCCCCAGCGCATCGGCGCTCATCGCCGCGACCAGCAAGGCGGAATAGAGCAGGCCGCAGGGCAGTAGTGCCCAGGCAGTACCAAGAAGCAGTGGTGCGCTGCGCCGGCGTACGCTAACCCAGGTGCGGGCGCGGACCCAGATCAACTTGCCAGCGCCCTCCATCCAGACCGGCTGGCGCGCCCGGCACAACAACAACAGGCCCAGCACGATGGCGCCGACATGGAACAGCGTCCATAGCGGACGCAGTGCGGCCGACTGCGTTGTCAGCCAGCCCAGCCCCTGAATGGACGCGGCGGACAAGGCACCGAGCACCGAGTAACCCGCCACCCGCCCCGCCTGGAAGGCCCATATGGCGCTGTTGCGGCGTTCCCCTGCGGC
>JANNDB010000765.1:0-2962 GCA_031387285.1 Betaproteobacteria bacterium
ATTGGGAAATGGCGTTCAGCGGGCGACGCGTCTGCACGGCGGCGGCATCGCGCATGGGCTTGACGGTCACCTCGCCAGCAGCCAGTTCGTCAGCACCAAACACCAGTGCAAACCGCGCGCCGCTGGCGTCTGCGCGCTTGAACTGCGATTTCATGCTGCCGGGCGCACCATGCATCTGGACCTCCACACCAGCGGCGCGCAAGGCGTGCAGCGCAGTGAAAGCCGCCGGCAACGCCGCATCGTCCGGGATGATGGCGTAGGCGTCGGGCGTGTGCGCAGCCACCGTGCGGCCACGCACCTGCAGCAGGTCAAGGACGCGTTCGATGCCCATACCCCAGCCCACCGCGGGTGTCGGCTTGCCACCAAGCAACTCGAACAGACCGTCATAACGGCCGCCGCCGCACAAGGTGCCCTGGGCGCCGAGTTCGTCGGTCACAAATTCGAACACGGTATGGTTGTAGTAGTCCAGGCCACGTACCGCGCGCGGGTTGATGCTCCACTGCACGCCGCTGGCGCTGAGCAACTGTTGCACAGTCTCGAAATGCTTGAGTGAAGCCTCGCCAAGGTAGTCCAGCAGCGGCGGCGCGGCGGCAACCATCTCCTGCATGACAGGATTCTTGGTGTCCAGGATGCGCAAGGGATTGGACTGCAGCCTGCGCTGCGCGTCGCCATCGAGCAATTCGCGGTGGGCCTCGAAGTGTGCGATCAGCGCCACCCGGTGCTGTTGACGCTCGAGCGGTACACCCAGGCTGTTGAGTTCCACGCGTACCCCGGGCAGGCCTATGGAGTCGAACAGTTGCGACGCCAGCACGATCACTTCCGCATCGATTTGCGCACCTGCAAAACCCAGCGCTTCCACGCCGACCTGGTAAAACTGCCGGTAACGGCCACGCTGGGGCCGTTCGTGGCGAAACATCGGTCCGATGTAATACAGCCTGCGGCCGCCGTCATAGGTCAGGTTGTGTTCGATCGCCGCGCGCACCACGCCTGGCGTGTTTTCCGGGCGCAAGGTCAGGTGTTCGCCATTGAGCCGGTCCTCGAAAGAGTACATCTCCTTCTCGACGATGTCCGTGGTCTCGCCGGTCCCCTTTACGAAGAGCTGGGTGTGTTCGACGATGGGGGTTCGGATGCTGCCGTAGGCGAACCGGCCCATGGTCCGGCGCACCTGATCCTCGAACCAGTCCCAGCCCGCCGACGCCGGCGGGAATATGTCGTTCATGCCCTTGACCGCACTGAGTTTGCGCGCCAGGGTATCGTTGCCAGGCTGGTTCACCAACACTGTCCCTCAGTTGACCGACGCTGCATCGGCCTTGCCAAAACGACTGTCGATATAACGTTCGACAACTTCCTGAAAATCGCGGGCGATGGCGTCACCACGCAAGGTCATGCGCTTTTCCCCGTCGATGAAAACCGGCGCTGCCGGCGCCTCGCCGGTTCCTGGAAGGCTGATGCCGATATCGGCGTGCTTGCTCTCGCCCGGCCCGTTCACGATACAACCCATCACGGCAACCTTGAGTTTTTCCACACCGGGATACTTGGTGCGCCATACCGGCATCTGTTCACGCAAAAAGGTGTCGATCTGCTGTGTCAGTTCCTGAAACGTGGTACTGGTGGTACGGCCGCAGCCCGGGCAGGCGGTCACGCTGGGAACAAAACTGCGCAGACCAAGCGCCTGCAGGATCTCCAGCGCCACCACCACCTCCTGTGTGCGGGCTTCGTCAGGGGCCGGCGTGAGCGATACCCGGATGGTGTCGCCGATGCCCTGCTGCAAAAGGATGGACAAGGCGGTGGACGACGCCACGGTGCCCTTGGTACCCATGCCGGCTTCGGTCAGTCCGAGATGCAGCGGGTAGTCACACCGTGCCGCCAGGGCTCGGTAGACCGACAGAAGGTCCTGCACGCCACTGACCTTGCACGACAGGATGATCTGGTTGCCGTCCATTCCCATGCGCTGCGCCAGGGCGGCGGAATCGAGCGCAGAGCGCACCAGCGCCTCGTACATCACCTGGCGCGCTTCCCACGGTGCACGGCGGCGGCTGTTCTCGTCCATCAGGCTGGCCAGCAACTCCTGGTCCAGGCTGCCCCAGTTGACGCCAATGCGTACGGGTTTGGACCAGCGCATGGCAGCTTCGATCATCAGGCCGAACTGCCGGTCATGTTTGTCGCCCTTGCCCACGTTGCCTGGGTTGATGCGGTACTTGGAAAGCGCGCTGGCGCAATCCGGAAAATCGGTCAGCAGGCGGTGCCCGTTGTAGTGGAAGTCTCCAATAAGGGGTACATCGATGCCCATGCGGTCCAGTTGGTCGCGCACATGGGGAACCGCTGCAGCGGCCTCGGGTGTATTGACGGTAATTCGCACCATTTCCGAACCGGCCAATGCCAGCTGCTTGACCTGGATGGCAGTGCCGATCGCATCGGCGGTATCCGTGTTGGTCATGGATTGCACACGCACTGGCGCATCACCCCCCACCGTCACAATGCGCTCGCCCCACACTACGCGGGCCTGGCGCGAACGCCGCGGCGCCGGAACTGCCGTTTCGATTGGCAACAATTCGTCCATTACTTCACCTGGAATCGGGCCACGTTGTCCTTGGTGTGCGGCGCCAGATCAAAGGCCTGTCCGCGCACCGCCACTTCGGTCGCATTCGTGCGGCCAATTACCACCGACAGCGGCATGGCGCCGCCTGCCATCACGAGCTCCCCGCTGTCGAGAACCCGTCGCAGCTGAACCGCACCTGCGGCGTCGACGACCTCAACCCAGGATGCCGACCGTGCCTTGATAGACAGAACCATGCCGGACGCCGCCGCAGCCGGGGCCGGCGCTGCGCGCACTTCACTGGCCGGCACGGACGGCGATGACACTGCTGTAGCCGAAGCCGGCCCTGCCGCCTGAGAGGCACTGGCCAATGGGGTCGGGACAACCACCGGAACCAGGGTCACGGTCGGCTGCGCAGGCGCTTCG
>JANNDB010000782.1:0-6001 GCA_031387285.1 Betaproteobacteria bacterium
AGAAGCGCCCTTGGCGAGGACGGCGGCGCGGATACCCGTTCTCCGGCTCACGCTCGCGGATGCTGTCGACCAGGGCGCGATGGCTGCTGCGTCAACATCGTTTTGAAGCTGGGTCTGGACAGCGGCAACCGCGAATGGAGCCTGCGCCCGCGAGCACACAGCCCCACCCAGGGGAATGCTTCTGGTTTGCGAGCCAGTCCGACTTCGCCAAGGCGATGGTGCGCGCGCCGCCGTCCTCGCTAAAAGCGCTCCCCTCACCCGCATCAAGGATCTGAGACCGTTACTGCCGCGGCCCCAGCACGTCGCGCTGGCGCAGCGAATTCTGGATCATGAGGATGTCGCTGGCGTCGGTGGGCAACTGGTCGGCGCCGGCCGTGCGGCAGGCGAAGTTCGTGGCGTCGTCGACGCTGCCGCTGCCGCGGTACACCGCTACCTGCGGATAGGCGCACACCGGCCGCTGGCGCGTGATGGCGCCCTTGTCGTCGTATTTGGTAGCGACGATCTGGTCGGGCGCGACACCGCGCTCGACCCACTGCGCCAGCGCACTCACTATGTGCGACTCGGCGCGGCGCTG
The DNA here is from genome assembly GCA_031387285.1 of Betaproteobacteria bacterium. Taxonomy (GTDB): domain Bacteria; phylum Pseudomonadota; class Gammaproteobacteria; order Burkholderiales; family Burkholderiaceae_C; genus CAISIP01. Next base: position 575 of record JANNDB010000782.1, read on the forward strand.
GGCCTTGGCAGGCTCGGTAAAACCGCCGCCGACCGCGTCGGGCCCGTTGCCACTGCGGCAGTGGCCGACGTCGGGCAGCATGAACAGGCGGTGGAAGCCGCGCACGCTGGTGCTGAGCGCGAGCGAGTCGGCAGTGACCTGTTGCGGCGTCAGGCGGCCGACTGCCGCGTCGTATTCGGGACGGGGCAGGCCCTTGAGGCGCTCGAACTGGATCAGCGCGTTGTAGTAGGCCGGCGACCCGCTCGGCGGAACTATCGGGTCGGCCCAGCCGTGGAACTGGATCAGCTTGCCGCCGCGGGCCCGGAAGGCGCTCAGATCGGGGCTCGGCGCCGCCGTCACGGGCGTGATGAAGGACTTGATCTGGTCGAACTGCTCGTCCCAGTTCAGGTCGCGCCGCCAGTCGTAGGGTGGCGAAGTCACGGAACGCACGTAGTGCCCGATGAAGGGCCCGTAGCGGCCGTTGTCGCCGAAGGCGGGATCCCATTCGGCCTCCGAGCCGGGCTGCACGCCGGCGTAGCGCTGTTGTCCGCGCGAACTGTGCATGCCGGCGTACATGCTGCGTGCCACCGTGAGTTCCGCGTCGGTGAGGCAGTTCGGGCCATCGCCGGCCGTGCAGCGCAAGGCCTCGGGATTGAAGCGGCAGACGCGCGGATTCGTGATCTGGCCGTCGGCCAGGCCATCGTTGGCATCGCAGGCGGCGTGCGAGGCACGGCTGAGCAATTGGCGCTTGGGCGCCGGCAGCGCGCTGGGCTGCCCCTGCACGGGCGTCAGCACCTTGCCCGAATAGGCCAGCCAGGTCAGTATCTCCGGATAGAACTGCGAGGGTGCGCCGGCCGCGATGCCGTCGAACAGTTCGGGAAAGCGCTGCGCCATCATCATCGCCTGGCGCCCGCCGTTGGAGCAGCCTTCGAAGTACGAATGGCGCACCGGCGCGCCGTAGTAGGCATATGCCAGCGTCTTGGCAGCCGTGGCGACGAAGTAATGGGAGCGCAGACCCCAGTCGCGCACCTTCTCGGGATGGTTCAGCGTCCAGTTGGGGCCTTCGCCACCATCGTGCCCCATGTTGCTTCCGGCGGTGACGAATCCGTCACCCACGTCCTGCGCCAGGCGCGGATAGGGTATGGCGCCCGCGTAACCGCCCGTGCCGTTGAGTTTGAAGCGCCCGCTCCAGGCCTGCCCGTTGACCGGCAGCCATACCTCGAACTTGATTTCGGAGTCGCCCGATGGCCGAGCCACGCCCTGCACGCGGCAGAACGCCGCTTCGACGTCAATGTTGGCTACCTTGCTGGCCGCAGCGACGCGGGTTGCAGACGCCATGACGCTGCCCTCCGAAGTGACCTGGGTCAGTGCTTCGCACTCCATGGGCGCCGTGGTCACCATCAGCGCTTCGGAGCGGCCCGGCGGCGTGGGCTGGTCCATCGCGCACGAGGCCAGCAGCAAGCCCGCGGCGAGTGCCGGAATGGCGGATCTCTTCATGGCTGTCTCCAGTTGTTATTCGGGATATGGTAAGCCAGTCAATAACCTGCGCGTGGTTGCAGCGGGGCATTCGCATACACCCGCACCACGGAAGCAAACCCGTGCTCGTTGGAGAGTTCACTCATGGTCAGCTCGATCATGCCGCCCTTGGGGATGCCCTGCCCGATGCGGCGCGCCAGATTGGTCTGGAAATTGCACACGATCATGATGCCGTCGCTTTGCAGGAAGCGGCGGTAGTGCTCGAACACCTTCAACGGCTCGGGTATGTAGTAGAGCGACTCATTGAAGACGATGGCGTCGAAGCGGCCGGTGGGTTCGAACGACTCGCCCGGCGCAACATGAAACTCGGTGTGCCCGTTCACGCGCGGCTGGGCGCGGCGGATCGCCTCGGCGTTCACGTCCACGCCCACATAGCGGCCATAGTCCATGCGCCGCTGCAGGATGCCCTCGCCGCAACCGACGTCGAGCACGGCACACTGCGGCCCTTTATAGACTTCGACGCAGCCGATGATCAGGCTGTAGCGATGCGCCTCGCTGACATCGGCCAGGTAGTCCCAGCGGCCGCTGGCGTAGCGCTTCTCCGAGTCGGCCGCGAGGATCTTGCGATACCACTCCTGGGGAAGGGGAAAGTACGGCATCAGCGACAAGCCGAACCGCGTGAACTTGCGCATGATGCGTTGACCCAGACTTGCTGCCATGAAAATGTCCTTCAGTGTTCAGTTGCCGGCTTGGCTCGGGTGCAAGCCCAGCCGCACGGTAAAGCTTGTGCCCTGGCCTTCGCGGCTGGCGACGGCAATTGTGCCGCCATGCAAATCGACGGCGTTCTTCACGATCGCCAGGCCCAGGCCGGTACCGGCGATGCTACCCACATTGCTGGCACGGTGGAAGGATTCGAACAGGTGGGGCAATTCGGCGGCCGGAATGCCGATGCCCTCGTCCGTGACCTCAAAGACTGCCGCATCGTCCTGCACGCGCACCTGCAGGCAGACCATGCCGCCCTGCGGCGAGTACTTGAGCCCGTTTGACAGCAGATTGCCCAGAATGTGCCGCAGCAGCTTCTCGTCGTAGTGATGCCCGCCGCTTTGCGCCTCGAAGTCGAGCAGCACGCTGCCGTGCGTAGCGCCCTCCAGCGAGCGCGCTTCCTCCACCAGCGTCTCACACAGCGCGCGCAGGTCGATCTCGACGGGCTGGAACTCCAGCATGTGCGCCTCGGCCTTGCCCAGCAGCAGTACGCGGTCGAGCATGCGTGTCATGCGGTGCACGCCGGCCTCGATCACGCCCAGCAGTTCCAAGCGCTCGGCGGGGGGCAGGCGCTCGTGGTAGTGGCGCAGCAGGTCCTGCGACGACAGGATGGTGGCCAGCGGCGTGCGAAATTCATGGCTGGTCATTGCCACAAAACGCGAGCGCAGCGCGTTGAGCTCCTGCTGGCGCGCCAGCGCATTGCGGGTATCGAGTTCGGCCTGGTGCCGCTGTGTGACGTCCAGGAAGAACACCAGCAACCCAAGCCGGCCGTCCCACGGGACCGTGGCGTCACCGAGTTCCAGCCATTTGACCGGTCGGTCACGCAGTACCAGGCGCAACTCTATGCGCTCTGCGACAGGCTCGCCGGCCATACGGCGCCGGGCCCGTTCCGTCAGAGCGGCGCGGTCTTCCGGATGCACGGCACGCATGGCGCCGCGGGCCATGATTTCCCCCCGGGTCGACTCCAGAATGTCAGCGGCGCGCGCGTTGACAAAGACAAAGCGCTCATCCTGCACCACCATCATGCCCTCGGCCACATGCTCGATCACCGCGCGGTAGTGCTCCTGCGACTGCTGCAATGCCTGCACCACCGCGTGTTCGGACTCCATCTGGGCTTGCGCCAGTTCCTTGTCCTTGCGTGCGGTGTTGATACGGTCGGCCAGCGCAAACGACAGCAGCACCATTTCCAGGGCTGAGCCGATCAGCAAGGCATTGGCCGTGATGGCGTTGGATGGCAGAAAACCGTTGTTGTGCAGGGTCAGCACCAGCACCCCCAGCAACAGCGCGCCCCAGGCCAGCGCGAAATAAGGGGCGCCAGGATGGCGGCGCCGGATCGCCAGGACCGCCGCCAGCGCCACCGTGCCCACACCCACCAGTGCCAGCAGCGTCACCGACCAGACGCCGGCCCGGTACGGCAACAGCAAGGCACCGAAAAAGGCAGCAACCCACAAACCGACCGACAGACGCATCCAGCGGTCCAGTCTCGGCATCGTGGTACGGCTCGCCAGAAATGAGCAGGCGAACAGCAGCCCAAAAGTCCCGGCCAGGGCATTCATCGCATTGATGGAGACGTTGTTCCACCACACTGCGCCCGGCCACAGGAACTGTGCAGCCAGACCCGAGTTTGCCGCCTGCGACAGCCCCATGAAGGCCGTGAAACCCACATAGATCAGGTAGGCCCGGTCCCGCACCGACAGGTACAACAACAGGTTGTACAAAAGCAGGCCCAGCAACAGCCCGAAGTACAGGCCGAAAACGGCATAGGTCTGCTGATCGCGCTGCCACAGCGCCGCGGGCTGCCACAGCGTCGCGGGCGCCGAGACCGTGCCCAGCGACGCAATGCGCAGGTACACCGTGGTCACAACCCCTGGCTGCAGACGCACCGGCTTGACGTGGTGGCGGTGTGGCACAACGCGGTCTGCATACGGCACTGAGTCGCCCCCGGCCTGGTGTTCAAAACCGCCCGCGCCGTTGGACACGTACAGATCAAGCCGGTCCAGCGCCGGATTGGCCAGTTCCAGCAACCATTGCGCGGGCGCGTCGGCGCCGGCCTGCAATTGCACCCGCAGCCAGATTGCCGAGTGGGTTGCGCCGAAATTGGTCGTCGCCTCGACCTGGGTCACCGCAATGAACCGGGCCTGGGCCGCCGGCGCGAGCACGGACTCCAGCGTCATGGCAGCGCTGCTGTCGTCCAGGTAGCTGAAGGCGCGCGACAAGGCGTAGGACGGCGCATTGCCCACCGCCAGGGGGGTGCCCTGAGCGAAGGCCCCCGGCGACCACAACAGCACCAGCCACAGGAGGCGGCGCAAACCGGCCGCCCGCTGCAAAAGCCAGGTCACGCGAGACGCTCCACGACCGGGGTACCCGCGGCGACGGAAAAACGCGCCAGTGTGGCGATGGCGCTGTCGCGCCGCGCGACGTCCTGTACGGCACGCAGGCTCGTGACCAGCCGCCCGGCCGTGAACTCGGCAATGCCATAACCACGCGACTCGGCGTCGGCAAACACGAAATGCGGGTTCTCCGCCAACCGCTGCGCCAACGGATCGTTGCTGCCGCCATGCGACGTGATGCTGGTGCCGCAGAATTCGACCCCGATCGCCGCGCTGCGCGCGTCGTTGTAGTCCGCCTTGACGTGGCCGACCCAATTGGCGTGGACATCGCCCCCCAGCATCACGGTATTGGGCACCTTGTATTTGCGCAAGGCGGCGCTCAGACGGCCACGCGCCGCGCTGTAGCCATCCCAGCCGTCGTTGGAGAGGCGCTGGCCTGCTCCGGGCCTGAAATTGCGCTGGCCAAACACGGTCTGCTGGGCGATCACGTTCCAGCCGCTTTGCGCCGTGTAGTCTTGCGCCAGCGATTGCTCCAGCCATGCCTCCTGCGCCGCACCCAGCAGGCTGCGCCTGGGGTCGTTCCAGGCAGGGCATCGGTCCGGGTTCACGGTACTCGCGCCACGCTGGCCGTCCCGCGTACAGACCTGCGGGTCGCGGTACTGACGGTCGTCCAGAAGGTGCATGGACAACAGGCGCCCCACCTGCAAACGCCCATGCATGCGCAGCGCCGGCTGCCCGGCCGCGCCACCCAGGGCGCGTGCCAGCACGGAGGCGCGCAGCGGCATGTGCTCGTAATAAGCCTGGTACGCGGCGGCGCGGCGCGCGGCAAAGTCTTGCGGCACGGACGGATCCCGCGCGCCACTGTCACCCGCCTGCAGCC
>JANNDB010000827.1:0-3725 GCA_031387285.1 Betaproteobacteria bacterium
CGTGGACCTGGGCAAGGACGTGCTGGCCCTGCAGCGCCTCAAGGAAGCCGCCGAAAAAGCCAAGATCGAACTCTCCAACAGCCCGCAGACCGACATCAACCTGCCCTATGTGACGGCGGACGCCTCGGGCCCGAAACACCTGAATATCAAACTCACGCGCGCCAAGCTGGAGTCGCTGGTGGAAGAGCTGATCGAGCGCACCATCGCGCCCTGCCGCACGGCGATCAAGGACGCCGGCGTGTCGGTGGCCGATATCCATGACGTGATCCTGGTCGGCGGCATGACGCGCATGCCCAAGGTGCAGGAGAAGGTCAAGGAGTTCTTTGGCCGCGATCCGCGCAAAGACGTGAATCCGGACGAAGCCGTGGCGGTAGGCGCTGCAATCCAGGGCCAGGTGCTGACGGGCGACCGCAAGGACGTGTTGCTGCTCGACGTGACGCCGCTGTCCCTGGGCATCGAGACGCTGGGGGGCGTGATGACCAAGATGATCACCAAGAACACCACCATCCCAACCAAGTTCGCGCAGACCTTCTCGACCGCCGACGACAACCAGCCGGCCGTGACCATCAAGGTGTTCCAGGGTGAACGCGAGATCGCGGCCGGCAACAAGATGCTGGGCGAGTTCAACCTGGAGGGCATTCCGCCGTCCGCGCGCGGCACACCGCAGATCGAGGTGTCGTTTGACATCGACGCCAACGGCATCCTGCACGTGGGCGCCAAGGACAAGGGCACCGGCAAGGAAAACAAGATCACCATCAAGGCCAACTCGGGCCTGACCGAGGCCGAGATCCAACAGATGGTGAAGGACGCCGAGCTCAACGCGGCCGACGACAAGAAAAAGCTAGAACTGGTGCAGGCGCGCAACCAGGGCGAGGCCAGCGTGCACAGCGTGAAGAAAAGCCTGACCGAATACGGCGACAAGCTCGAAGCCGGCGAGAAGGAAAAGATCGAAGCGGCCGTGAAGGACCTCGAAGCCGCCCTCAAGGGTGACGACAAGACGGCCATTGATGAAAAGAACTCCGCGCTGATGGCTGCCAGCCAGAAGCTGGGTGAGAAGATGTACGCCGACATGCAGGCAAAGCAGGCCGGCGCAGATGCCGCGGCGCAGGCCGGGGACGGCGCATCGGCCAACGCGGACGCCAAGACCAAGCCAGCTGACGACGACGTGGTCGACGCCGAGGTCAAGGAAGTCAAGAAATCCTGAGCTTGCCGCTTGATCCGTTTCGCCGCGTTGGCGGATTCGCAGGAATCCGCAACGCGGCTTTGTGTTTTATCCCTTGACCCGCATCGGGCCACAGGACTGACTACTGAGAAGCTGACCGGAATAGACCATGGCCAAGAGAGACTATTACGAAACGCTGGGTGTTCCGAAGAACGCTTCGGAAGAAGAAATCAAGAAGGCGTACCGCAAGCTGGCGATGAAGCACCATCCGGACCGCAACCAGGGGGATGGCTCGAAGGCGGCTGAAGAGAAGTTCAAGGATGCCAAGGAGGCCTACGAGATGTTGTCCGACGCGCAAAAGCGCGCGGCCTACGACCAGTATGGCCATGCCGGCGTGGACCCGAACATGCGCGGGCCGGCGGGTGCCGGTGCGGAAGGTTTTGGCGGCTTTGCCGAAGCCTTTGGCGACATCTTTGGCGACATGTTTGGCCAGCAACGCGGGCGGGGTGGCGCAGGTGGGCGCCAGGTGTACCGGGGCAGCGACCTCAGTTATGCGATGGAGGTCACGCTGGAAGAAGCGGCGCGCGGCAAGGACGCGCAGATCCGCATTCCCAGCTTCGAACCGTGCGAGGTATGCAAGGGAACCGGCGCCAAGCCCGGCACCCAGGTCAAGACCTGCCACACCTGCAACGGATCGGGCGCGGTGCAGATGCGCCAGGGTTTCTTCAGCGTGCAGCAAACCTGCCCCACCTGTCGTGGCGTAGGCAAGGTCATTCCGGAGCCCTGCACGGCATGCCAGGGCCACGGCAAGGTCAAGAAGCAGAAGACGCTGGAAGTCAAGATCCCCGCGGGTATCGACGGCGGCATGCGTATCCGCAGCACCGGCAACGGCGAACCAGGCACCAACGGCGGACCGGCAGGCGACCTGTACATAGAGATCCGCCTCAAGAAACACGACATCTTCGAGCGCGAAGGCGATGACCTGCACTGCTCGGTGCCGATCAGCATGATCACCGCTGCGCTGGGTGGCGAAATCGAGGTTCCCACACTCGCCGGCAAGGCTGCCATCGACATCCCGGAAGGAACCCAGACCGGCAAACAGTTCCGCCTGCGCGGCAAGGGGATCAAGGGCGTACGCGCCAGTTACCCGGGGGACCTGTATTGCCACATCCTCGTGGAAACCCCGGTCAAGCTATCCGAGCACCAGCGCAAGCTGCTGCGCGAGCTTGACGAGTCGCTGAAAAAAGGCGGGGGCAAACATTCCCCCAGCGGGGACAGCTGGACAGACCGGCTGAAGAGTTTTTTCAGCTGAGAGTCAGGCGCCGAGGAGGCGTCGAGCCAGCAACGACTTCATGTCTCGGCGGCCATCGACGATCACGTGGATCACGACGTGATCGCCCGCGACGCGGTAGATCACCCGATACGGCTTGAACGCAGTCTGTCGGTACGCCTTGATGCCCAACGCAATCAATTCCTTTGGGTAGCTGCCCCTTTCAGGGAACTGCGCCAACCCCTGAACCACCTCCGTCAATCGGTCCAGCACACGGTTGGCGCTGGCGACGCAGTCGAATTCGGCGATGTAATCGTAGATCGACTCCAGGTCCTGTTCCGCACCGTGAGTGACCAGGACCTCGTAGCGATTCGGCTTGCCGGTCATCAGGCCACTGCGCGCTTGGCGCGCAGGCGAGCCGCCACATCCGCCGCCGGCTTGACCCGCCCAGCATCCACCTCCTGATCACCAAGCGCAAGGATCTTCAGCAAGGCCAGTGTCTCCTGGGTCTCTTCGAACGATGCGACGTCCTGGATCACGGCCTTGGCATGGCCGTTCTGCGTGATGACCATGGGTTCGCGCTGCTCGGTCAGTTGCGCCAGTACCTCGGCGGCGTGGGACTTGAGGTAGCTGATCGGCTTGACTTGGGACGAGTAGCGCATGGGCTTCTCCTATGGATGAAGAGGAACTTAATATAGTCTCTTTCCAGTCCATCTTGGCGATCGACTTCACCGTGCGATCAGGGTCGCAGGCGCGTTGCCCAAGCAGCACGTCGAAGCATCGGTTCGGGCCCGAAAAAGCCGCGCGCAATCGCGCGCACGTTGCTTTCGCCTTGCTTCCTCCGCCACCGGCCTGGACAAATACCCGGTCCTGGTTGACGATTTTCGACTTGCGCCGTTCAACCTCGACTTCGACACGCGAAATACTACTGTTCAGTCAAACACTTACAGGAATGTCGAGCCCGGCGTCCGGGATTGTGTCGAAAGCGCGATTTCGGCGCTCTCCCACACTTAAAGATTCACGTTGATACTAAACGGAATTTTTCGCCAATCCCTTTATGGGCAAGTGAAAATATCCTTTTGGAGCCACGATTTACATAGTACCCGTAGTATCTAGCAACGGGAACTAAAGAGCCCCCTTTTTAGTAAGGGAAGCTCCTAATGTAGCCCTGTCTGTCACTTGATCAATTCAAGCACTTGAGATGACCAGAGCGAGGGCGGCCAAGCTTCGCTGAAATGGCCTTGATCCTTGAAGATAAACCCTTTTGCTTTTGAGTTCTTGGACAAGTTATCA
>JANNDB010000831.1:0-7601 GCA_031387285.1 Betaproteobacteria bacterium
CAGGGCTTTTATGCCCTTGTTGAGTTGCGTAACCCATCCCTTGCCGCGCGATATCATGTCATCCAGTGCCGCCTGCAACGCCTCGGGCCGGTGCACCCCCAAGAACTCCAGCAAACACGCGGCCTGGGCGAGGTCCTTGCCGGCTTTGGCTCTAAATGCCGCTTCGCGAACGCCGTGGACCAGCAGTTTGTGCAAGGCATAACGCTCAGGGCTGGGGACGTTCACCAGGACCGCCCCTTCCGTGGACATCAATGCCGTCTGCTCGATCCGCTCCAGGGAAAACTCCATGTAAGGCAGTGGCTGCAGCGTCACGTTGAGCTGTGGGTGCAGATAAGGCTCTTTCGCTTTTCGATGCAGGGGCGTCAGAAAGTCGAGCCGGAACTCCGGCTCTTGCGGAATGAGGTAGCTGACACCCGTCTTGCCCGCAAGCCCGGAAACTGGCAAAAATCCCATCTCCAGCGACTCGATGGCCTCGTTTGTCTTGACCTCGACGTTGCTGGGCAGCAGCAGAGAAATCTTCTTGCCTGCATGCGCAAAGTCTACGTCTTGCGTGCGGTCCGAGCCGTTCCACTTCACACCCAGCATGTTTCCGTAGCCCATGAAGGCGTGCGTGCCGATCACCATGCCGCCGGCGCGAAAGAACCCGTAGTCCGCCAGCCGCCGGATGACCCGAAAGTGCCTTGGGAGCAAGGCGGCGCATCCCAGCGCTATGGCTGAACGGGCCAGTGGCGCCAGAGCAGCCAGCGCGCTGGGCTTATCCTTTTTTGCCATCAGGCGGTGCACCGGTTCGCTGTCGGGGCCGACATAGATCTGGTGGAGCTTGCCCGAGGGCTCCGTGAACTGGAAGTACCAGTATTTGCGCCCCTTGACAGTTTTTTGGTTGAACGAACCGGTCAAGTCCGCCAGGCTACGCACATGCTCAGCCCCTAGCGCGGCATCCAGGAGCTGGGCGTAAGCGGTTTGCGTCGAAAGGGATTGTTCGGTGTAGAGCGAGGGCATCGGGTCGATATACTAGGCTTTATAAATAGCTAGTATAACCAAGGGTTGATCGTTATACTAGATTTTCTTGACAATTAGCATACCGACAGGCCTCGGAGACGCAAAAGAGTCCCGGGCATCGCGCGATCCGTCAATTACACCGCGTGTCGTCACTGACTTGGCAATATGTAATCGGTCGATTACATTGCCATAGTGTTCCGCGTCAAAGCGCTCGCTAAGTTCACGGCATGGCTCGACCAGTTTGCAGATGCCTGATAGAGAAAAGGAAACGACGATGAGCAAGCGAATCAAGGTCGACGAACTGCCAGCGCTCGATGCGACGCCTTACCTCGACAGCGACGAGACAATCGCTGCGTACCTGACGGATATTCTGCAGGCCAACGACGCGGGGCTGCTCTCCGCAGCGCTGGGCGACATCGCCCGTGCGCGGGGCATGACCGATATCGCCAAGGCGGCCGGCATCACCCGGGAAGCGCTGTACAAGGCCTTGCGGCCCGGCAGCGCGCCGCGCTTTGACACGGTCAACCGCGTCTGCACGGCACTCGGCGTTCGCCTGGTGGCTCAGCCGCTGCACCCGGCCTGATCGATCAGGTCGCGGCGGCCCTGCGCTAGCGGCTGTGCAGGGAGTGCTCGCCCGAGTCGCACAATGTGTGAGCGGTTGAATTGTGTAGACAAATGACATACACTATTGCCTTCACAAACGCAGCACAGGAAAGGCGTTTCATGGACCAGGCCCAGGAACCCGTCACTATCAATATCCGCGCCAAGGCGGGGCAGCGCGACCTGATCGACCAGGCCGCCGATCGTCTGGGCCGCAGCCGCTCGGACTTCATGCTCGAAGCCGCCTGCAGGCAGGCCGAGGACGTGCTGCTCGATCAAACCTACTTTGCGCTCGACTCGAAGGGCTTTGGCGCGTTCCAGTCCATGCTCGACAAGCCACCAGCGCCCACCGATCGCCTGCGCCGCACGCTCAAGGCCCGCGCACCATGGGATACGCCCACCACCGCGCGCAAAGCCACCAGCCAGCGCGCAAAGTGACGGCGCGGAAGCTGTCGGCGCCGCAGCCGCTGGCGGACCGGCACCAGATTGCCGGCTTCGCGAGCGGCGAGCCATCGCTGGACGACTGGCTGAAACGCCGTGCGGCCAGGAAGCAGGTCAATGGCGCGTCCCGTACCTACGTGGTGTGCGAAACCGATACCGTGATCGGCTACTACTGCCTGGCGGCCGGCGCGATCGGCCATGCCGAAGCGCCGTCCACCGTGAAGCGCAACCGCCCCGACCCCGTCCCCGTGCTGGTTCTGGGCCGCCTCGCCATTCACAAGGACCACCACCAGAAGGGCATTGGCACCGCGTTGCTGAACGATGCCATCCGGCGCGCAATCCAGGCCGCCAGCATCGCCGGCGTCACCGCTCTGCTGGTACACGCCATTTCGGAGCAGGCACGGCGTTTCTACCTCTCGCGCGGCTTCATCGAGTCGCCCGTCAAGCCCATGACCTTATGCCTGTTGCTGGCCACGGTCGAACAGGCACTGTGCGAGCCGTGAGCCTGGCGCGTACCCTTACAGCCCACCCACTGCCACCCCTGGCGGTGGCGGGCACTGCAGGCTTTGGAGTCCAACGTGTCAAAGGCGGCCTTGCAGCGCAAGGAGTCGCCCACCAATACCCGCTTGCGGGAAGCTCTTCTTCGATAACTGACTGTGGCTTCGCTGTCGCGCAGGCCCGCAGCGGCGAGTTCGACACGAACACTCCTTACGACAGGTGACGGTGCGTGCGCGGTGGCGGCATCAGCGCGGCGATGCGCTCGATCAGCGCAACCGGGCTGAGCACCAGATCGGCCTGCTTGCCGCCGCTCTGCGGTTTGGGGCAGTGGTAGACCAGCTCGGCTCGCCGCTGGCGCAGCCGCTCCAGGCCGGCGCGGTCCTGCGCCTCGATAGGCACACCGGCGTTCACAGAGAAACCGCTGTGTTTGAAAGCCAGCATCTATGTGGTGCCGCGTGCGAGCAACTCGACCGAACGCTTCCTGCACCTGGGCGTCCGTCCGCTGTGGCGGGTGGCGTGCCTGCTTCGACGTTTTGGTGTCACAGCGGCTGAAATTGACAAGATTGCGCCTGCGTGCCGCCACATTGACGAGGTCGCTACGCTGGCGCCGCGCAAGCTGCTGCTCTAACGGGCGCACCATGCAGCCAGCCAAGGCCACCATCCTTCGGCCCCCACCCGTGCGTCCCCAAAATTGGGGGTGTCGGCTGCCTTCGCCGGCCTTGCAAAGCGTCGGGCTTGCAGCTAATCTCACCTATGCTCACAGGCGGTTCATTTCCTGACAGCGTGGGCGCGAAGCCCGCGTCGAGCAGCACGAAGAGTTCCGTGTTGCCAATTTGCGTGGCAATTCTGGAAGACGAAGCCCACGTACGCCGGCTGTTTGAAAACGCGGTGCGGTCGGACCCGGGCCTGAGCCTGGCCTTCAGCGCGCAAACCGTGAAGGAAGCCAGGGAGTTGGTGCAAAACAATGCCGCACAGGTTTACCTCGTCGACCTGGGGCTGCCCGACGCGGACGGTCGCGAATTCATCCGCTGGATCAGCGCCAACCAGCCTGGTTCGTTGGTCATGGTCGTCACGGTGTTTGGCGACGACGAGCACATCGTCAGCAGCTTTGCGGCGGGCGCAGTCGGCTACCTGCTCAAGGACGCGTCGGCTGGCGAGATCGCGCAGCGTATTGCCGAGCTGGTGGCGGGCGGTTCGCCCATCAGCCCCAGTGTGGCGCGCCGCATGTTGCAGCACTTCATGCCCACAACTGCTCCAGGCGCAGTGCCGCCCCCGTCCGCGACACTGGAGCACCCCTTGAGCGGGCGCGAACATGAAGTACTGCGCCTGATCGAAAAAGGCCTGACTTACGAAGAAATCGCGCAACTGCTGGGCATCACCTGGCATACCGTTACCGGTTACCTGCGCCGCGTCTACCGAAAACTGCAAGTCAACTCACGTGGCGAGGCAGTTTTCGAGGCGCGCCAGCGCGGACTGCTTTGACAGACCCTGTCACTGCTTTGCGAAGGGGCCGTGTTGCCTTGCGCTGGCTGGGGTGCTGCCTGCTGCTTCTGGCATCCGTCATCGCACTGGCCGACGGTGGGTCAGCGCCCGTCAGTGCGCCAATCAACATTCCAAGCGTCACAGTGAGTGACCTGAATAAACCCGACCAAACCGCAGTCATGCCGCTGCCCGTGCGCTCGTACCGCGACAAGCGCGAACTCAGCGCATTTCGCGCCAGCGCAGACTTCGAGATGCCGTCCGTCCCCGCGGACAAACGCTGGGTGCTGTATACCCAGGACCTGCGAGATGGCGGCACCCTGAGCATCAACGGCGCCGAGGTCGGGACAGTGCCCACCGCCACGCACGACGTCACCGTGCGTTACCTTCAGCCGTTCATGTTCGACATACCTGCCGGTGTTCTTCAAACCGGTCGCAATACGCTGGTGCGCGACTGGTCGGTTCGTGAAAATCACTTGTTTGTTCCGCGCATGGTGGTTGGCGCCAAGGTGGACCTTGCGCCAATCTACGCCCAGCGCTACTTCTGGCAATACACCATGTCCCAGGTGTCTTTTGTCTTTGCGGCAATCATCTCGCTGATCCTGCTGGGCCTGTACTCGCAAAACCGCGGCGCCCTGCAGTACCTGTGGGCGGGGGCCAGCGCCCTGGGCTGGGGCATCCTGAATCTGGCCTACTTCCTGACGCCCATCCCGGCAGTTGTTTTCCCCTATTGGCAACTCCTGATCCACTGCGGCATCTGGGCGTTCTCGGCCGGTGGCAACTTTTACCTGCTGCAGGATTGCGGCGTGACCAATCGCTGGTACCGGCAATCGAGCATCACCTGGGGGTTGGTGTTTTTCACCGGGTACATCGTGAATTTCTGGATCACGGGGCAGACCTTCTGGCCTACCTACACGCTGGTCTGGCACGTTGGACTCGCCTCATTTGGTTTGTATCCGGCCGCCAGGCTGCTGATGGCGGTATGGCAAAACCACAGGCCGCGGCACCTGGTCTACTTGCTGATCACCGCCTCCGGTATCACGGCCGGCGCGCTCGATGCGGCAACCATCAGCGGTGTCAAGTTCTCGCCGTCCAATGGCTACCTGCTGCAAACCGTGGCGCCGGTGTGGTTCATCTCGATCTGTTTTGCGCTCATCACCGACTTCTCGAAGTCGTTGCGCGCCCAACGTGAACAGCAGCAGCAATTGGCGATGCAGCTCGACGCCCAAAAACACGAACTCGAACGTCTGCACGCCCGCGAGCGCATCGTCCAGGAACAGCATGCGGCAGCGCAGGAACGTAGCCGCATCATGCAGGACATGCACGATGGGCTGGGCTCGCAACTGGTCAGCTCGCTGGCCATGGCGCAAAGCGGGTCCCTGAGTGCGACACAGACCTATGACCTGCTGCGCAGTTGCATCGACGACCTGCGCCTGGCCATCGACAGCGCCGGCCAGTCGCAGGACTCGCTGCCACTGGCCCTGGGGAACCTGCGCTTTCGCATGGCGCCACGCCTGCAGGCTGCCGGAATTGCCTTGCGCTGGAGTGCCCTGGACCTCAGCGGCGCGCTGGCTCTGGAGCAACAGCACCATTTGCCGGTGTTGCGCATCATCCAGGAGAGCATCACCAACACGCTCAAACACGCCAGCGCCAAGACCTTGAGCGTGCGTGTGAGCAACACCGCGACCGAGCTGACCGTGGACATACACGACGACGGCACAGGTTTTGATATCGAGGCAGCTCGGCAGAACCCGAGTGGCAAGGGGCTCAACAGCCTGGACAAACGCGCCCGTGTGCTGGGGGCTCGGCTGGTTATGACCAGCACCGCGCAGGGTACCCGCACGCTGCTGGTGATGCCGCTGGGGCTGGCGTAACCACCACAAACGTGAAACACACCACGCCGGCGCGGGCTTGACCCCAATTTTGGGGCTGGCGGCAGCGCGGCAAGTCTCCAACAATGGTGCGGCTGCTGCTTTGATCGCTGGTGATTCCACCGCACGGTCTGCAGCCCAAGCCACACGGGAGGCACCCGCCATGACAACTGCACCCGCGCCGGCGGCCGCCAGGCACTGGCCGCTCGCAAGTTCATTCGCTGCGATCGCCTGCCTGGTGCTGAGCCTGGCGCTGCCCGGCTGTGGTGGTGGTGAAGCAAATCCGGCAGCGCCCGCGGTGTCGGTGCTGCTGGCCGGGAGCGACGATCTCGCAGCGGGGCCAACCCTTGGCACCATCGCCGATACACGCGCTGTAGCGGCCGACATCAGCAACGGGTTCCTGCTGCGCCGGCTGTTTGTTGCGCTCGAGCCGACGGCCACGGTTGGCCAGGTCAATGCGGCCGGCCGGGCGATTGGCGCGCTGGGCATCACCTCCGCCGCCCCCGGGTCGCTGCTGGTGCTGATCGAGGTGCCGCGCCAGGATGATGTGGCGGCGCTGCAGCTGCTGGCCGCGCGGCTTCGGGCCCAGCCCGGTATCGCATTCGCGGTGCCGGCTCAAGTGGCGAGCACATCGGAGTTGCCGAAACCTCCACCAGATGTGCTAGCCGCGCAACTGGGCATCAACCACCTGCTTGGCAACCGCTTTGCGCAGGCCTGGAACGTGCGCTCGGCGGCCCCGCCCGACTGCCTGGGGCGGACCGTGCATGTCTACGTGTGGGATATCTTCGGCGCCGTGGCCGCCAGGCCGAATTTTTCCCGCCAGATTGATACGGTGTCATTCGAGTTTGATCCCAAAGGTAGCGGGAGCAGCGAGAACGGCCATGGTTATGACGTCGCCGCGACCTTGGGGGGGCGCTTCGAGGCCGTCATACCGACTGGCGCCAACGGCTTCAGGGGTTGCCTGGTGATGCATCAGGTGGAGGCCGACGGTCTCGTCACGCTTGACGCCATGCGCTCGGTAATTGGCCAGCTCGTCGCCGGGCTCGCGGCCAATCCCGGACAGCCCGTCATCCTGACTGTGTCATTGAATTTCTCACTCGACGGATTCTGCGGCGCAAACTCGGGCGCGCCCTGCAACGCAGAGTCGGTCCCGCTGACGCCAGTCGGTACATTGCGCAACGAAATCGAGGCGCGCGTGCGATTGGCCCGCGAGTGGGCCGACCTCGTGAAGGTTTGGAACCTCGCGCCGAAAGTGCTGATCACGCAATCCGCGGGAAACGTCGACGCTGCAGTTGGCGGGTTCCTGGCAGAGAACTACCCCGGGTTCAAGCACGCGGGCCTGGCCTCTGCGCCGGCGCTCGCCACGCACCTGGGTTCGCTCGCAAGCCTGCTGAGCGATCCCGTGTTGTGGAAGAGCAGTAACCCGCTCCTCCCCGACATCACCTTCGATGTCGCCTCCGCCGCCCGGGTCGTTCAACAATCAAACAGTCTCGATCCCGCAAATGCACTCAGTCCGGCGAACCTGCTGGTAGTTGACAGCAGCAGCGACGGCGTCACGCCAGCTGAGGGTGGCTCCCCGCCACTTGACATCGGCGCGTCCAAGTTCAACTTCGTCGGCGCCGATATCCGCGCCGTGGGCGAGAACGTGCTGGTGGGCGGAGTACGACATGAAGGCACCAGTTTCTCGACGCCCCTCGTAGCGGGGCTGGCCTC
>JANNDB010000662.1:0-1788 GCA_031387285.1 Betaproteobacteria bacterium
GTGTTCCACAAGGATGCAGGGCCGCTGATCTCCATGGAAGAGATGAGCCGTTGCATTCACTGCACGCGCTGTGTGCGTTTTGGCCAGGAAGTCGCCGGCGTCATGGAGCTCGGCATGTCGCATCGCGGCGAACACGCTGAAATCGAGACTTTCGTCGGCCAGTCGGTCGATTCCGAACTCTCGGGCAACATGATCGACATCTGCCCGGTCGGAGCCCTCACCAGCAAGCCGTTCCGGTATAGCGCCCGTACCTGGGAACTGTCCCGGCGCAAGTCGGTCAGTCCGCACGACTCGACCGGCGCCAACCTGATCGTGCAGGTCAAGAACAACAAGGTCATGCGGGTTGTTCCGCTGGAGAACGAAGCGGTCAACGAATGCTGGATCGCCGACCGGGACCGTTTCTCCTATGAAGCCCTGAACGGGCCGGAGCGCCTGCTCAAACCCATGCTCAAGCAGGGTGGCCAGTGGCATGAAGTGGAGTGGCAGGCGGCGCTTGAATACGTGGCCAACGGGCTGCGGCAGATCAAGGCCGACCACGGCGCCGCCAGCGTCGGAGCGCTTGTCAGCCCGCACAGCACGCTGGAGGAGTTGTTCCTTGCTGGAGCCTTGGTACGTGGCCTGGGCAGCGAAAATATCGACCACCGCATGCGGCACGCCGAATTTGCCGTGCATGCTGCGGCGCGCTACCTCGGTTGCGAAATCGCGGCGCTCTCGAAACTGCAGCGCGTGCTGGTCGTTGGCTCGAACCTTCGCAAGGATCACCCGCTGTTTGCGCAACGCATCCGCCAGGCGACCCGTGCCGGTTGCGCCGTTCATGTGCTGGGCGACGCTGCTGTGGATTGGGCCATGCCGCTCGCCACTTCCCTGCGCGTGGCTTCCAGCCATTGGGTGCAGGCACTGGCCGATGTCGCCGCTGCTGTCGCCGCCGACAAGGGTGTTGCCGCGCCCGCCGCCGGAACGGCAACACCGCAAGCCACGGCCATCGCGAAATCGCTGCTGGGTGGCGAGCGCAAGGCGGTATTGCTTGGCAATGCTGCGGCCCACCACGCCAAGGCATCGAGCCTGCTGGCGCTGGCCAACTGGATAGCACACCAGACTGGAGCCACGGTAGGTTATCTGACCGAAGCGGCCAACACGGTGGGCGCGCAACTGGTCGGCGCCATGCCGGGCGCCAAGGGGCAGAACGCAGGACAAATGCTGGCCGGCGGGCTCAAGGCCTTGTTGCTGTTGCATACCGAACCTGCGTTCGATTCGGCTGCGGGCTCTGCCGCGTTGGCCGGCAGCGGCATGGTGGTCACCTTGAGCGCTTTCAAGGCGAACATGGATATCAGCGATGTACTGTTGCCGATCGCGCCTTTCACCGAGACGCCCGGCAGTTACATCAATGCCGAAGGCCGCTTGCAGAGTTTCCATGCGGTGGTCAAACCGGCGGGCGACGCGCGCCCTGGCTGGAAGGTCTTGCGTGTTCTGGGCAACCTGCTGGGGCTCTCCGGCTTTGACCACGAATCCGCGCGCGACGTCTTGAAAAGCGCCGGCTTTGCCGAAAGCGCCATTGGCGGCATCGTTGCTGCCAACCGTCTGGGCAATGCGAGCAGCGTGCAGGCGATTGACCTTGCGCCGGCACAAGGCGAGCCGGTCGTCGCATCCATCTACCAGCTCGACGCCATCGTGCGGCGCGCCCCCGCGCTTCAAAGTACCGCAGACGCACGCTCCGTGATTGCACCGGCCGGTGCTACGGAGGCCGTGGCGTGATTGATCAACTCCATGCGGCCGGCCTCGGCCTGTTAT
>JANNDB010000838.1:0-2220 GCA_031387285.1 Betaproteobacteria bacterium
CGCTGGAACTGCTGCTGGCCGCCGCGTCTCCATCCGGGTATTGCCCGAGTTGCGCCGGCGAACGCGACAACACCGTTGTCGAGACGATCGTCACCACGAGCACCATCAACACACCCACACCAGCCGACGCCGCGGTGAACCCGAACCGATCTATCAGCACCACCCACAACGGAGAAAAAATCACGCCCCCGATGCTGGCGCCGTTGTACGCCTTGGCCAGCGCCATGGGACGGCGCGTGACGTACCACGGCGCAATGGCCGCGTTGAGCGCCACGGCACCCATGCTCACCCAGCCGCCCCCGCTGAGCAACGCGCAGGCAAACAGTTGCCAGGGTGCGTTGACCAGCGACCAGCCACACACGCCAAGCGCCGTGACGACGGCGCCGGCCACTGCCGTGGGCCCGACACCGAAGCGGCGATGCAGACGCGGCAATTGGGTGACGACCAGCGCGCCGAACAGGTAATGCACGGTGAGCGCGGCGGAAACCAGCGTGAGCGGCCAGCCGGTGCGTTGCACGACGGCATGCAAATAGATGGCCGGGCCGTAAAAGCCAACACCCCAGCCAAACACGGCCAGGGTGAATGCAGAACGGATCACCCAGGGGCCGAAGAAGGCCGGCCGGCCAGCGCTGACTCCGGGCGCGTTCACCTGCCACTGTCTTACGCGGCCCGCTCGTTCCTGAGCGCCATGGCGGTCCAGCCGGCACCGAGCAGATCAACCACACCAAACAGCAGGATCTGCCATGGCGCCTGCGCAAGAACCACCAGGCCCAGACCCAGCACGAAAAATCCGATGCGGCCGGGAATGCTGGCCTTGAAGAAGGCCGTGGCGTTGCCCACGCCGCAGGCCCAGTAGTAGTAACCCACGATGATGGCCAGGGCGCCGAGTTGGCGAATCCAGAATTCGTTCGTGGGCGGGATGCCGAACAGCGAAAGCAGGATATTGGGCGTGAGCGCAAGCGAGATGCCGGTGAGGATGACGTAGACGCCGAAAGCCTTGATGGTGAATGCGGGGGATTGCATGGTGATCTCCTTCTGGTGTTGTGTATCTATTTGGTGCGCATGCGGTTGTTTTTCGGGTTGTGCTCGAGCTCGCACAAGCCGTGTGCTTCCATCAAGGGCGGTATGTAGACGCCAAAGCGCCCGCGCAGGCCCTTCTTCAGCCCGTACCAGCCGCCCTCCGGGTTGCCCGGCGAACGGCCCCAGGCCTCCACCGTTCCTTCCTTGGCGGGTTTTTGTTCATCCGCGCCGCCGAGCTCGACCCAGTCCCCGGCCTTTTGCAGCATCGCGTGCAGGTCAGCGATGCAGCGCAAATCGTAATGCAGCACGGTGCTACCGACGGTGCAGACCAGAATGTCCTTGCCGTCTTTTTCGGCCGTGTGCATGGTGTATTCCGACGTGTCGGGCGGCGTCTTCAGCTTCCAGGGATTGTCTTTGGGGCGGCTGGGCACGGTGGCCATGGGGTGTTCCTTTACTGAAACTACTTTGTCTCCCGCCGGGTTCTTTCAACGATGGGTGCTCCTGGTACCGTCACTGCCGGGAAAGGTGCAAAACCGGCGCTCAGGCCAAACCGGTGGTACATGAAAAACTCCTGGTCCTGCTGCCAGCCGCGGGCTGCATACAGGGCCTGGCCGGAGGTGTTGGTCCGGGCCACGTTCAGGGTGACGCGCACCGCGCCGGAGGCCCAGGCGAAAGCCTCGACCGCCGCCAGCAGACCGGTGGCGACGCCTCGGCGGCGCCCGTTGTCGCGCACATAGAGATCGTTCAGTATGAAGACGCGGGCCATCGCGGTGGAGGAGAAGCTGGGGTACAGCTGGGCGAATCCAGCCGGCGCGCCATCCGCGTGCGCGATGAACAGCACGGACTCGGCGTGGTTGAAGCGGTCCAGCAGAAACTGCCGGGCGCCGGCGGGATCCGGCCCTTTGCCCTGAAAAATACGGAACTCGTTGAACATTGGCGCAAGATCGTCCAGGTCATCCAGGACTGCTTGGCGGACATGGGGAGTGGTCATGGACGTAGCGGCGTTCGCGGTCGTCAGCGCCGCACGTTGGCCATGGTGGCCTGTATCAGTGCGACAACCTTGAAGGCCGGCGCGGCACTCGTGTATGCCCGGACTTCGCCGGTGCAGACGGTCAGAAGCCTGCCCGCGTTCTGCACCTTGCCGATTGCCAGGAAACGCTCGCCCAGCGCGGGCCGCAACAGGTTCACCTTGAACTCGGC
>JANNDB010000870.1:0-2862 GCA_031387285.1 Betaproteobacteria bacterium
CTCCGACGCGCCAGCCAGCCTGGTCGAGCAGGGCCTTGGCGCCGGCCATGTCCTGTTTGATGCAATCGGTGTTGTTGGATGCAAACGCGATCGGGGCGGGTACCAGGTTGCAAGTCGGGCGGCCGGCGGGGCCGTAGCCGATTTCAACCAGCGTGGGACGGTCGATGGCCATGGAGAGGGCCTTGCGAACACGGATATCGGTCAGGAACGGATGGGGGTGCTTCGTCGTGGAACGCAGGTCACCATGCTTGGGCGAAGGGTCGGTCATGTTCATTTCAATACGCTCGACCAGCGTACCGAAAGCAGACACCGTCTTGCCCTTGCCACCGCGCACCATACGCGCCAGCACATCAGGAGCGAGCTGCAGGTTCCAGGCGTAGTCGAACTCGCCGGTTTCCATGACGGCGCGGCCGGCTGCTGCTGCGTCACCGCCGCCCTTGAGCGTCAGGGTGGCAAATGCCGGTTTGGCCGGGTCACGGTAATTCGGATTTGCAACCATCTGGATCACGTCGTTCGGGCGGAACTCCTTGACCATGAACGGGCCGGTGCCAACCGGATTGAAGTTTTCCTTGGTGCAGCTTGGCGCCTTGTCACCCAGGCAGTCCTTGAACTGCGCGCGCTGGATGATGGGGGTCGTGGCGCCGCCGAACACGTCATAGGGATAAGGCTTGGCGGCCTTGAACGTGATGCGGACCGTCAGGTTGTCGGTGGCGACGACCTTGTCGACCGGGCTGAAGGTCGACGACTTTGCGCACCCCTTGATGCCGGTGCAGTATTCGTAGCTGAACACCACATCACCGGAGGTGACGGGCGAGCCGTCGGACCATTTCAGGTTCGGCTTGAGCTTGTAGGTGATGGTCTTGAAGTCGGCTGCAAAGCCGCCATTGGCCACCGTCGGGACGCTCTCGGCAAGGGCCGGGGTCATCTCCCCGTTCTGGTTGAACTTGATCAGCGGATCCAGGATCAGCGAGGAACTCTCGAGGTCT
Organism: Betaproteobacteria bacterium; assembly: GCA_031387285.1. Lineage (GTDB taxonomy): Bacteria > Pseudomonadota > Gammaproteobacteria > Burkholderiales > Burkholderiaceae_C > CAISIP01. The sequence continues at coordinate 987 of JANNDB010000870.1, forward strand.
TTGGTGCCGCCGGAAAGATAGGGGTTGAGGATGGAGGGCGCCTGCCAGTACAGCACGTTGACGTGCCCGCTGGAGCCGCGTTGCGCCATGGCAGCCTGTGACAGTGCCACAAGTGCGCTTAGCGCGATGAGTGAATGACGTAGTTTCAAGATTGACTCCTTTTTACTGGAACGGGGACTCGGGTTGCCTGGGAACTCAATGTGCCGCAGTGGGTTCGGCGGTCGTATGGTTATGGGAGTACAGGTGGCAGGCCACCTGGCGGCCGGGCGCTACCTCGGCGAGCACCGGGGCGCTGACCTTGCAATGCGGCATCACCTGCGGGCAGCGTGTACTGAACGCGCAGCCTTTGGGAGGGTTGGAAGGCGAGGGTACGTCGCCTGTCAGCACGATGCGCTGACGGCGCGACTCGCTGCGCGGATCGGGTTCGGGCACGGCGGACAGCAGCGCCTGTGCATACGGATGCTTGGGGTCGGCGTAAAGCGAATCACGATCGGCCAGCTCGACAATGCGGCCCAGATACATCACGGCAACGCGGTTGGCAATGTGGCGCACCATGGACATGTCATGGCTGATGAACAGGTAGGTCAAACCTAGACGCTGCTGCAGCGATTCGAGCAGGTTTACCACCTGTGCCTGGATCGACACGTCAAGCGCCGCAATGGGCTCATCACACACGATGAACTTGGGGTTGAGCGCGAGCGCCCGGGCAATGCCGATGCGCTGGCGCTGCCCGCCAGAGAACTCATGCGGATAGCGGTTGGCGAAGTTGCGGTTCAGTCCAACCTGGTCGAGCAGCTCGTATATACGCTCGCGCTGCTCCGCGGCGCTCATTTTGGTGTGCTCCACCAGCGGCTCGCCGATGATGGCCGCCACGGTCATGCGCGGGTTCAGGCTGGCTTGCGGGTCCTGGAACACCATTTGCATGCTGGGCCGGACGCGGCGCAGCGCTTCGGGCTCCAGGGTGGTGATGTCGTGGCCATCGATGGTGATCTGGCCGGCCGTTGGCTCGTACAGGCGCAACAGGGCGCGCCCGACAGTGGATTTGCCACAGCCCGACTCGCCGACCAGCCCCAGCGTCTCACCTGCGGGAATGTCGAAGCTCAGGCCATCCACCGCCTTCACATCGCCCACACGACGGCGCAGCAGGCCGGCGTAGATCGGGAAATACATCTTGAGGCCGCGTACTTGTACCAAGGCAGGAGCCTGGGCTGCCGCGTCCGCTGTGCTGCCTGCGGCGACGGGTTCGCTGCCAGTGCTGGCGTCAAGCATGGTGAGCCGCTCCCGTGTTGGCGTCCCAGAAGCAGGCGATGTCGTGGTCCTGCCCGACGCTGCGGCGCAGCGGATTCTCACGCCCGCAGCGCTCCATCGCCACCGAGCAGCGCGCGCGAAACGCGCAGGCGCCAGGCGCGGCCTTCAATATGGGCGGCTGGCCTTCGATCACTTCGAGCTTGGGCGCGCGGACGCCCTTCATGCGCGGCACGGTCTTGAGCAGGGCGCGGGTATAGGGATGCATGGGGTGCTCGAACAATTCACCCACAGGGGCCATCTCGACGATCTGGCCGCCATACAGGACCATGGCACGATCGGCGATGCCGGCGATCACACCGAGGTCGTGCGTGATCCAGACAATGGCCATGCCCAGTTTCTGGCGCAATTCGCGCACCAATTCGAGGATTTGCGCCTGTATCGTCACGTCCAGAGCCGTGGTCGGCTCGTCGGCTATGAGGACTTTGGGGTTACAGGCCAGTGCGATGGCAATCATCACGCGCTGGCGCATTCCGCCGGAAAACTGGTGCGGAAAATCGGTCAGGCGGCGCTCGGCGTCGGGAATGCCGACGAGCTCCAGCAGTTCCTGGGCGCGCTTGCGTGCCGCCTC
>JANNDB010000893.1:0-8241 GCA_031387285.1 Betaproteobacteria bacterium
CACCAAGGAGATCATGCAAGTGGCCCTGGCGCAGGCCAAGGAAGCGCGCATGCACATTCTGGGCAAGATGCAGGATGCGTTGGGCCAGGCCAAGACCGAAGTATCCAACTTCGCGCCGCGACTGTTCACCATGAAGATCAATCCGGACAAGATCCGCGACGTGATCGGCAAGGGCGGCTCGGTGATCCGCGCTTTGACCGAAGAAACCGGCACGCAGATCAACATCGACGAAGACGGCACCATCACGATCGCTTCGACCGACCCGGCCAAGGCAGAAGAAGCCAAGAAGCGCATTCAGCAAATTACCGCGGAAGTGGAAATCGGCAAGGTATACGAAGGCCCGATCACCAAGATCCTGGACTTTGGCGCCCTGGTCAACCTGCTGCCTGGAAAAGACGGCCTGTTGCACATCAGCCAGATCGCGCACGAACGTGTCGAGAAGGTCACCGACTACCTGAGCGAGGGGCAGATCGTGAAGGTCAAAGTGCTGGAGACGGACGAGAAGGGACGCGTCAAGCTGTCGATGAAGGCGCTGCTTGACCGCCAACCGGTCAGCCACGGGGCCGAACAGGCCTGAGCGTCCAACGCGTGTTGCACAGCCTGATCGGGAGGCGCACATGAAAGTCGTTGAAATCACTTCCTTTGGCGGGCCAGACGTCCTGTGCGCGGGCACACGCCCCATGCCGCAGCCAGCGGCTGGCGAAGTGCTGATTCGCGTGACGGCCAGCGGTGTGAACCGCCCTGACGTGTTGCAGCGCATGGGGCACTACCCCGTGCCGCCCGGCGCGTCCGACATTCCTGGCCTGGAGGTCGCCGGCATTCTTGAGCAAGGGGATGCAGCCGCAATGGCGCGCCAGGGGCTGGACATCGGCGACCGTGTGTGTGCGTTGGTCGCCGGCGGCGGTTATGCGCAGTATTGCGTCGCACCTGTCGGCCAGTGTCTGCCGGTGCCCAAGGGATTGACCGACATTGAGGCGGCTTCCTTGCCGGAGACCTTTTTCACCGTCTGGAGCAACGTATTCGATCGCGCCCATTTGCGCTCGGGTGAAACCTTGTTGGTGCAGGGCGGCTCCAGTGGCATCGGCGTGACGGCCATCCAGCTGGCCAAGGCCATGGGCTGCCGCGTCATTGTCACCGCTGGCAGCGACGAGAAGTGTGCGGCCTGTGTGGCGCTTGGCGCGGACCTGGCAATCAATTACCGCACGAAAGACTTTGTGGCGGAAGTGAAGTCGTTCACGCAAGCTCAGGGTGTGCAAGTGGTGCTCGACATGGTGGCGGGCGATTACGTGGCGCGCGAACTGGATTGCCTGGCGGAAGACGGGCGGCTGGTCATCATTGCCGTGCAAGGCGGTGTCAAGTCCGAGTTCAACGCAGGCATGGTGCTGCGGCGCCGCCTGACGGTGACGGGTTCGACGCTGCGGCCGCGTCCGGTCGCCTTCAAGGCGGCTATCGCCCAGTCGTGCCTGAATCATGTCTGGCCACTGATCGAAGCAGGGCGCATCAAACCGGTGATCCATAGCGTGTTCGCGGCGATTGCGGCCGATCCGGCGCAGCCCACCGGCGCGGCGCTGGCGCATACGCTCATGGAGTCCAATCAGCACATCGGCAAGATCGTGCTTGACTGGAGCGGATCATGAGCACCAAGCTGATCGCTGGCAACTGGAAGATGAACGGCGGGTTGGAGGCCAATCGTGCGCTGGTCGGGGCCCTGGTTTCCGGCATGACGGCGACACGCAGTGGCGTTGTGGTATGCGCGCCAGGCCCGTACCTGGCGCAGATGCAGGGCCTGCTGAAAGGCAGCGCGATCGACCTCGGCGCGCAGGATGTGTCCGCCCATGAGGCTGGTGCCTTCACTGGCGAAGTGGCTGCTGCCATGTTGCGCGATTTTGGTGTGCGTTATGTGATCGTTGGGCATTCGGAACGTCGGCAGTACCACGGCGAGGCGGACGCGCTCGTGGCACAGAAGGCCAAGCAAGCGCTTGCGGCCGGAATTACGCCCATCGTGTGCGTGGGCGAAACCTTGGAGCAGCGCGAGGCGGGAACCACAGAAGAAGTGGTCAAGCGCCAGTTGGCGGCGGTGATCCATACCAATGGCCACTGCATCAGCGAGATTGCCGTCGCATACGAGCCCGTTTGGGCCATCGGCACAGGCAAGACCGCTTCGCCGGAGCAGGCGCAACAGGTGCACGCCGTGCTGCGCGCCCAGTTGCACGCGGCCTCGGACAAGGCGGGGCGGATCAAGATTTTGTACGGCGGAAGCATGAACGCGGCGAATGCTGCGCAGTTGCTGGCGCAACCGGATATCGACGGTGGACTGGTGGGTGGAGCCTCGCTGAAGGCGCCAGACTTCCTGGCCATCATCAACGCGGCGAACGCCTTCGGGCAATAGCGCGTTCCCCTTATTGGAGTAATGAATGAACATAGTATTGACCTTGTTGCTGGCGGCGCAGATGTTGTCGGCCCTGGCAATGATCGGCCTGATCCTGGTGCAGCATGGCAAGGGCGCCGACATGGGTGCGGCGTTTGGCAGTGGCAGCTCAGGCAGTCTGTTTGGCGCCTCAGGCAGCGCGAACTTCCTTTCGCGAACCACCGCAGTGCTTGCCACCGTGTTTTTTGTGTGTACGCTGGCGTTGGCCTATTTCGGCAATTTGCGCACGGGAGCCAGCGCGGGGTCGGGCAGCGTTTTGCAGACCGCGCCAACGACCGCTGCGGCGCCAGCTGCCAGTGCGCCTGCGCCGGCCTTGCCAGCTTCCGGCGCAGCCCTGATTCCGTCCAAATAAGTAGCCGTGAAAAGCGTCTGTGCACCCGGGCGCACAGGCAAATCAGGGTAAACTCCAAGAGGTTCGGAAAGCCGCCGCTGCAAGGCTCCTCATGCGATCCGGAGTACAGAAAGCCGCCGTCGTGGTGAAATTGGTAGACACGCTATCTTGAGGGGGTAGTGGCGAAAGCTGTGCGAGTTCGAGTCTCGCCGACGGCACCAGAAATTGCGATGTCAGAGGCATGGCCAGACAGTCAAAAACAGTGTTCAAAATCTCCCGATGAACCTTGACCAGTATTTGCCGGTGCTGCTGTTCATCATGGTTGGCGTAGCGGTCGGCGTGATTCCCCAGGTGATCGGGTACGTGTTGGGGCCGAATCGCCCCGACGCTGCAAAAAACTCCCCCTACGAATGCGGCTTCGAAGCGTTTGAAGACGCGCGCATGAAGTTCGATGTGCGCTACTACCTCGTCGCGATCCTGTTCATCCTGTTCGACCTGGAGATAGCGTTCCTGTTTCCCTGGGCAGTGGCGCTCAAGGATGTCGGGGCAGTGGGCTTCTGGTCCATGATCGTTTTCCTGGGCATCCTGGTCGTTGGCTTCGTCTACGAGTGGAAAAAAGGGGCCCTTGACTGGGAGTGACGCCATGATCGAAGGTGTATTCAAGGAGGGTTTTGCCACCACGAGTTATGACTCGGTGGTGAACTGGGCCAAGACCGGGTCGTTGTGGCCGATGACGTTCGGGTTGGCCTGTTGCGCCGTCGAGATGATGCATGCGGGTGCAGCGCGTTATGACCTTGAGCGCTTCAGCATGCTGTTCCGACCGAGTCCGCGCCAGTCGGACCTGATGATCGTCGCCGGCACCCTGTGCAACAAGATGGCTCCCGCCCTGCGCAAGGTCTATGACCAGATGAGTGAGCCGCGCTGGGTTTTGTCGATGGGCTCCTGTGCCAATGGCGGTGGCTACTACCACTACAGCTATTCGGTGGTGCGCGGTTGTGATCGCATTGTCCCGGTGGATGTGTATGTGCCGGGCTGCCCGCCGACCGCTGAAGCACTTCTCTACGGGATTATCCAATTGCAGCAGAAGATCCGGCGTACCAACACGATCGCGCGGACCTGAAGGAAACGATGTGACGGCTTATGCGGTGGATCCCGAGGCGCTCAAGGCGTCGGTGGCGGCTGTGCTGGGAGACCGGCTCCGCCATATCGCTGTACGGCACGGCGAGGTGACGGCTGTGGTCAGTGCTGAACACTACCTCGAAGCAGCGCTGTTACTGCGCAATTCCCCCGGCTGCCAGTTCGAGCAACTGATGGACCTTTGCGGTGTCGACTATTCCGAATACGCCGCGCCGCTTGCCTATGAAGGGCGCTACTGCGTGGTCTCGCACCTTCTGTCGGTGTCGCTCAATCAGCGACTGCGCCTCAAGGTGTACGCAGGCGACGACGATATGCCCGTGCTGGCCTCGGTGACCGAGGTGTGGAATTCTGCCAACTGGTTTGAGCGTGAGGCGTTCGACCTTTTCGGCATCATTTTTGAAGGCCATAGCGACCTGCGCCGCATACTGACCGACTACGGCTTCATCGGGCACCCGTTTCGCAAGGACTTTCCGACGACCGGCCACGTCGAGATGCGTTACGACGCCGAACAGAAGCGCGTGGTGTACCAAAGCGTGTCGATCGAACCCAGGGAAATCACGCCGCGCATCGTACGGGAAGACAACTACGGGGGTCTGCATTGAGCGAGCAGGCAATCGCCGTACCGGCGGGATCACGACATGGCTGAAATCAAGAACTACACGCTGAACTTCGGACCCCAGCATCCTGCGGCACACGGTGTGCTGCGCCTCGTGCTTGAGCTCGACGGTGAGGTCGTCCAGCGCGCCGATCCGCATATCGGCCTGTTGCACCGCGCGACTGAAAAACTGGCCGAAAGCAAGACCTATATCCAGTCGCTTCCGTACATGGACCGTCTCGACTATGTGTCCATGATGGCGAATGAGCAGGCCTATTGCCTGGCCATCGAAAAGCTGTTGCAGGTCGATGTACCCTTGCGGGCACAGTACATCCGCGTCATGTTCGCCGAGATCACGCGGTTGCTGAACCACCTGATGTGGCTTGGGGCGCACGGCTTTGACTGCGGCGCGATGAACATCCTCATCTATTGCTTTCGCGAGCGCGAGGCCTTGTTCGACATGTACGAGGCAGTATCCGGCGCGCGCATGCATGCCGCCTATTTCCGGCCCGGTGGCGTGTACCGTGATCTCCCGGACACGATGCCCCAGTATCAGGTCAGCAAGATCAAGAATGCAAAGGCCATCGCCCAGCTCAACGAGAACCGGCAAGGCACCTTCCTCGACTTCGTTGACGACTTCTGCAAGAACTTCCCGGGCCAGGTGGACGAATACGAGACCCTGCTCACCGACAACCGCATCTGGAAGCAGCGTACCGTGGGCATCGGTGTCGTGACGCCGGAGCGTGCCTTGAACCTGGGCTTCTCCGGTGCCATGCTGCGCGGGTCGGGCATCGCCTGGGATTTGCGCAAGAAGCAGCCATACGATGCCTACAGCCTCGTCGATTTCGACATTCCGGTGGGCAAGACCGGTGACTGTTATGACCGCTACCTCGTGCGGGTTGCCGAGATGCGCCAGAGCAACCGAATCATCAAGCAATGTGTAGCCTGGTTGCGTGCCATTCCCGGACCGGTGATTACCGATAACCACAAGGTGGCGGCGCCTTCTCGCGAATCCATGAAGTCCAACATGGAAGAACTGATCCACCACTTCAAGCTGTTCACCGAGGGCTTTCACGTGCCGGTTGGCGAAGCCTATGCCGCGGTAGAACATCCCAAGGGCGAGTTCGGCATTTTCCTGGTCAGTGATGGCGCCAACAAACCCTATCGGCTGAAGATCCGGGCCCCGGGTTTTGCGCACTTGGCGGGTATGGACGAGATGGCGCGCGGACACATGATCGCCGACGCAGTGGCCATCATCGGCACCATGGATATCGTATTTGGGGAGATTGATCGATGATCCCGCAGGCCGTGCTGGCGCGTTTCGCAAAGGAAGTCGCCAAGTATCCGGATGACCAGAAGCAGTCTGCCGTGATGGCCTGCCTTGCCATCCTGCAGCAGGAACTGGGCCATGTGGGTACCGACAGCGAGAAGGTGGTTGCCGACTATCTTGGCATGGCGCCCATCGCCGTGCATGAGGTGACCACCTTCTACAACATGTACAACCAGCGCCCGCTGGGCAAATACAAGCTCAACGTCTGCACCAATCTGCCTTGCCAGCTGCGTGATGGCAGCAAGGCGCTTGCGCACCTGGAGCACAAGCTGGGAATCGCAATGGGTGGCACAACCGCTGACGGAATTTTCACGCTGCAGCAGAGTGAGTGCCTGGGTGCTTGCGCTGACTCGCCGGTCATGCTCGTGAATGACCGCACCATGTGCAGTTTCATGAGCAACGAGAAGCTCGACGCACTGATCGACGGGCTCAAGGGAAGCGAGGCCACACCATGAACGCGGAGCAGGTTCTGTCGCAGTTCCAGGCCACCGGCGCCGAGACCTGTTTCCACGGCCGGCATATTGGTGCCCAGATTTATGATGGGCTCAATGGTGCGAACTGGCGTCTGCAGGATTACCAGGCGCGTGGTGGTTACCAGGCCTTGCGCCGGATTCTCGGTGCCGACGGCAGCGAAGGGCTGACCCCGGACCAGGTGATTGCGACCGTCAAGGAGTCGGCCCTGCGGGGCCGCGGTGGTGCAGGATTTCCCACCGGACTCAAATGGAGCTTCATGCCACGCCAGTTTCCGGGGCAGAAGTACCTGGTGTGCAATTCAGACGAAGGTGAGCCGGGTACCTGCAAGGACCGCGACATCCTGCAGTTCAACCCGCATATCGTGATCGAGGGCATGATCATCGCGGCCTATGCCATGGGCATATCGGTGGGCTACAACTACATCCATGGCGAAATCTTCAAGACCTATGACCGGTTTGAGGAAGCACTGGAAGAGGCGCGCGCGGCCGGACTGCTGGGCGGCCAGATTCTGGGCAGCAAGTTCAGCTTCCAGTTGCATGCCGCACACGGGTTTGGCGCCTACATCTGCGGTGAAGAAACTGCCTTGCTGGAATCCCTCGAAGGCAAGAAGGGCCAGCCGCGCTTCAAACCGCCTTTCCCGGCGAGTTTTGGCATGTATGGCAAACCAACCACCATCAACAATACCGAGACGTTTGCAGCGGTGCCCTGGATCATCCGCAACGGTGGCGCCGCGTATCTGGCCTGTGGCAAGCCCAACAATGGCGGCACCAAGATTTTTTCAGTGAGCGGTGACGTCGCGTTGCCGGGCAACTACGAAATCCCGCTCGGCACACCGTTTTCGAAGCTGCTGGAGTTGTGTGGGGGCATGCGTGACGGCCGCAAACTCAAGGCGGTCATTCCCGGCGGTTCATCTGCGCCCATCCTTCCCGGCGCGACCATGATGGACTGCACGATGGACTACGACGCCATTGCCAAGGCAGGCTCCATGCTGGGATCCGGCGCGGTGATAGTGCTCGATGAATCGCGCTGCATGGTGAAGTCGCTGCAGCGGCTGAGCTACTTCTACATGCACGAGTCCTGCGGCCAGTGCACACCGTGCCGCGAAGGAACCGGTTGGCTTTCACGCATGGTGGACCGCATTGAAACCGGCCACGGCAGAACCAGTGACATGGATCTGCTCAACTCGGTGGCGGACAACATCCAGGGGCGCACGATCTGCGCGCTGGGTGACGCGGCGGCCATGCCGGTGCGCGCGATGATCAAGCATTTCCGCGAGGAATTCGTTTACCACGTAGAGCACAAGACCTGCATGGTCCCAGACTATGTCTGACCGGACCAGCGCACCATGGTAGAAATCGAGCTAGACGGCAAGAAGGTCGAAATTGTCGAAGGCAGCATGATCATGCATGCGGCCGACAAGGCGGGCACCTACATCCCGCACTTCTGTTATCACAAGAAACTCAGCATTGCGGCCAACTGCCGCATGTGTCTGGTCGACGTCGAGAAAATGCCCAAGCCCATGCCAGCCTGTGCCACGCCAGTGACGCAAGGCATGATCGTGCGCACCAAGAGCGACAAGGCGATCAAGGCGCAACAGTCGGTGATGGAGTTCCTGCTCATCAACCACCCGCTGGATTGCCCGATCTGCGATCAGGGCGGCGAGTGTCAGCTGCAGGATCTCGCCGTGGGTTATGGCGGATCGACCTCGCGTTACGAGGAAGAAAAGCGCGTGGTGTTCCACAAGGATGCGGGGCCGCTGATCTCCATGGAAGAGATGAGCCGTTGCATTCACTGCACGCGCTGTGTGCGTTTTGGCCAGGAAGTGGCCGGCGTCATGGAGCTCGGCATGTCGCACCGTGGCGAACACGCTGAAATCGAGACCTTCGTCGGCCAGTCGGTGGATTCAGAACTCTCGGGCAACATGATCGACATCTGCCCGGTCGGAG
>JANNDB010000903.1:0-2300 GCA_031387285.1 Betaproteobacteria bacterium
TTCTCGACGACGAACTGCTGGCCGAGAACCTCGCCCAACTTGGCGGCCAGCAGCCTGGTTGTGATGTCGTCGTCGGCGCCGGCCGCCGCCGCGACGACGATGTGCACCGGCCTGCCGGGAAAGGCCTGGCCGAACGCCACAGGCGAGGTGCCCCCCGCAAGGGTGGTCGCGGCCATGGCCAACAGATGTCTGCGTGTGGTCATTGATTGCCTCCTCTGGGTTGGCGCCATCTGAACACTTTTGACAGCAAACGTCTCTGATGCAAAAGCATCAACAGACCCATCGACAAGGATCACGTGGAAGCGTTCAGTGGATTTTTGCTTGAGCGCTACCGGCTGGCCCGACAGTGTTCCGCCAAGGAATTTCAAGATCGGGCGCTGGGCTTGCTGGCGGGCCGGATCGGGTTCGACTCCGCTCGCTGGGCCTCGAGCGATCTGTTGCCAAACGGTCAGCGCGAAGTGCGTCACAGCCATCTAAGGAACGACCCGCCCGAGGTCCATGCCGCCTACCGCCAGGTGATGGCACTCGATTGGCCCATGCAGGTCTTTTTGCGCAAACCGACAGACAGGTTGCGCGCGATGTTCTACCAGTCAGCTGAAGTCTACACCGCCAAGGAGATGGCGGCCATCCGTCAATACACAAGGCGCTTCGAGCATGAAAACACGTTGATCGCCGCGTTCATGTCATCGTCGGCGTCGGGAGGCAATTGCCACTTCAGGCATATGTCGCTCTATCGGGCCCATCAAAGCGACAGGTTCGAGGACGTGGACCTTGCATTCATGCGGCTCGCGTTGCCGCACTTGCTCGAGGCCCAGGTGATCAATGCCGCGGCTACCGAGATCGCCGTCGATGCGCCAATTTCGAGTCCGTCCAATGTCGCTGACCGCAGCGGGTGGCTGCTGTCTGAAAACGCGTCGCTGTGCGCCCTGCTGTAGCACGAATGGTCGAACTGGAAATCTCCACGTCTGCCAACGCCTTTGTGGGAAAGCCTGTGTCGCGAGCACATGTACCGGGGAACGCGCATCGTCGCCATCGCACGGCGCGTCGAAGACCTTATGGTCTTCCGTGTCAGGGTCCGTTGTCCGGCCGACGACCTTTCCCGGCGCGAGTTGGAGGTGGCGCGACGCTTGGCCGCCGGCGACAGCCACAAGTTGCTGGCCCAGTGGCTGGCCATTTCACCAACCACAGCGCGCAACCATGTGCAACGCATCCATGCCAAGCTCGGCGCACGCAACAGCGCCGACGTCATCACCGAGCTCGCCGGCCTGGACATGGACCCAGCGCGGCCCGCACCCTGAAGGCCCAACGCTTCGCCGAGTACCCAAAGCCTGCCACGGGGGGCCGCGGTATGGGCCGCCAATCGGCGGCCGCGGGCGGGAAGCATGAAGAAGCGGGACCTATGCCCGCGGCGTGCGTGACGCCGCGGAGCGCGCCTTCGTCGAAAGCAGCATTGCCATGGCGCAAAAGCTCAACCTGGGTCCCGTCGCAGAAGGGGTGGAGAACCCAGGCCGGGCTGGAGCTGATGCGTGCCTGCTGCTCAGCGGCCCAATGCCTTGGCCACTTCCTGGCCCAGTTCGATCACGGCCATGGCGTAGTAACTGCTCCAGTTGTAACGCGTGATGACGTAGAAGTTCTCTGTACCCACCACATATTGAGCGGCGTCCGTGCCGTTTTGCAACCCGACCAGCGCCAGCGGCCCTGGGTGACTGGCCGCCGCGGAATCGAGCACCATTCCCTTTGCGGCCATGCTGGCGGCGCTGAACGTGGGCAGGATATCGGGCGCCAGCAAAGCCTCGAGGTCCAGCGTCGCTGCATCGAACCGCGCGGCATAGTGGGTCGGCATACCCGGTTGCCAGCCATAGGCCTTGAAATAATTGGCCACCGAACCGATGGCGTCGGCGCTGCTGGCAAACAGATCGATACGTCCGTCACCGTCAAAGTCCACGGCGTGGCGTGCCCAACTTGATGGCATGAACTGCGGCATCCCCATGGCGCCGGCAAAACTACCCCTGAAGTCGGCCACCTTGCTGCCGCTGCGCTGCGCGAGCGTCAAGAGCTGCTCCAGTTCGCCCTGGAAAAACGCGCGCCGCTCTTGCGCGCGGGGATGTGCTTGCGGAAAGTCGAAACTCAGCGTGCATAAGACGTCAATGACACGAAAACTGCCCATGTCGCGGCCGTAAATCGTTTCGACGCCGATGATGCCGACGATGATCTCGGCCGGCACGCCGTACTCGGTCTGCGCACGCTCCAGCAAGGCGCTGTTGGCGCGCCAGAAGGCCACGCCCGCATTGACGCGCACC
>JANNDB010000915.1:0-1665 GCA_031387285.1 Betaproteobacteria bacterium
CTTAAATCTATTAAATCATGGCAAAAGAAGTATTGCCTGCTGAACTCATGCAATCGGTCATGGGCAAGCTGTACAACATCCTCGTCAACGGCGACACCTCTGTGCCGGGATCTGACGACAATTTTTTCAGTTGGTGCACTCCGGGCATTCCCTTGCCGGTGGAAGACCTCGAATTCCTCAGCCAGGGTCTCACTGGCGCCGTCAAAAAACAGGCGGTCGAAGCATTGGCCGTTGGCGCAGGCGAAGAGGAGGAAGGTCAGCGTGGTCTTGGGCGCGAAGAAGAACGCAAGGATGATCAGCGCGCGCGCGAAGTAGATTCCGGCCAGCGCCATTTTCATGCGGCGGCCGTTGATGAACTTGCCGATCCACAGGCTGCCGAAGATGTTGAAGAGGCCGATCAGGGCCAGCGACCAGGCGCTGACCGAGGGCGGCAGCTCGCAACTCGCCACCACGCCCGGCAGGTGCGTGGCGATGAACGCGACGTGGAAGCCGCAGGTGAAGAACCCTGCCGTGAGCAGCAGGTAGCTAGGGTCCTTCACCGCCGTGGCAATCGCCTGCTTCAGCGATCCTGCCGCCGCAGCGGGCTGTGCCGCCGCGTGTTCGGCGTGGCCTTGCGTGATCCACCAGATGAGCGGCACCGAAGCCAGGCCGATCACGCCCAGCAGCACCATCGCCGGCTGCCAGCCCGCGATGCCGATGAAGAGTTGCGCCAGCGGAATGATGGTGAACTGGCCGAACGAGCCGCCGGCGTTGACGATGCCGGTGGCCACGTTGCGCCTGGCTTCCGGGATCCAGCGGCTGCCGGCCGACATCAGCAGGCCCGGGCCGATGGCGCCGGCGCCGCAGGCAGCGAGGATGCCGACGATGATCACCAGTTCGGCGGTAGAGGTGGCGAGCGGCGTGGCGGCCGTCGCGGCGGCGACCAGCGCGGCGCCGCCGAGCATCACCGGCCGGGGGCCCCAGCGGTCCGCCATCGCGCCGGCGGCGGTCATCGAGACTGCCCACATCATCTGGCCCACCGCGAAGGCGAGGCTGATCGCCGCGTAGCCGATGCCGGTGGAGGAATTGATCGGTCCGATGAACAGGGCCTGGGATTGGCGAACGCCGAGGCCGAGGGCAAACACGGCGCCGGCGGCGAGGGCGACGGCGAGGTAGCCGCGCGTTTTATCGGGCATCAGCTTAGTCACTTGTAAAATGCAAGTAAGTCCGTAAGATATCACAAATGAAGAAACGCTCTTCCTGCCCGGCAGCTTGCGCGCTCGATCTCGCGGGCGACAAATGGACCCTGCTCGTGGTGCGCGACCTGCTGCGCGGACGGTCCACCTATGGCGAGCTCGCCGACTCGCCCGAGGGAATTCCGACCAACATCCTGGCCGACCGGTTGCGGCGCATGGAGGAGTACGGGTTGATCAAGGCGGTGCCGTACCAGCAGCGGCCGGTCCGTTATTCCTATTCATTGACCCGGAAAGGTCGAGGCCTGGGCGACGTTCTCCGAGCAGTTGCGCAGTGGGGCCGGCGCCACATCCCAGGGACGAAAGTCATGCCGGAGTTTCTGAAGGCCTGAGCCAGGCTTGTCAAACTAGGTTTGACAGCCTAAAATTCGATCCCATGGACTGCGCCACGCGACTGGTCGAATTGTTCGGCAGCCAGGCCGACGTGGCGCGC
>JANNDB010000959.1:0-5741 GCA_031387285.1 Betaproteobacteria bacterium
AAGAACAGCAGCAGCACCAGCGCCGACCCGACGGCGGTGGGGGTGCGCTTGAAGCTGTGGACAAAGTCGCTGTCGAGGAGGCGGTGCCAGGTGGACGGAGGTTCGGGCGACGGGGCGATGGCGATCAGCGGCGAGGTCATGACGGATCACCCTTTCACGAAACGCGCACCCGCGGATCGACTTCGAAATACAGCAGGTCGACGGTCGCATTGATGGCCACAAAAAGCAGGGCGATCAGCATCAGGTAGGCGGCGATCACCGGGATGTCGCTGAAGGTGATGGCCTGGATGATCAGCAGGCCCATGCCCGGCCACTGGAACACCGTCTCGGTGATGATGGAGAACGCGATGAGCGAGCCCAGTTGCAGCCCGGCAACGGTGATCACCGGTATCAGCGTGTTCTTGAGCGCGTGGTGAAAGTGGATGGAGCGGTCGCGGATCCCGCGCGCCCGCGCGAACTTGATGTAGTCGGTGCGCAGCACTTCCATCATTTCCGAGCGCACCAGCCGCATGAACAAGGTCAGCTGGAACAGCGCCAAGGTGATGGATGGCATGACCAGCGACTTCCAGCCCGACACGGTTAGAAGGCCGGTGCTCCACATGTCGCCAAAACGCACAATCTCGCCGCGGCCGTAGGCGGGCAACCAGTTCAGCTGCACCGAGAAAATCAGGATCAGGATGATCCCGGTCAGGAAAGAGGGGATGGAGATGCCGATCAGCGAGACGACCTGCATCGCCTGCGCCAGCCAGGAGTTGCGCCGGATACCGGTATACACACCCATGGGAATGCCGATGCCCAGCGCCAGGATCGCCGCGCACAGGCTCAACTCCAGCGTCGCGGGCACCCGTGATAACAGCAACTGGCTCACCGGCTCCAGGTTGCGGTAGGAGATGCCGAACTCGCCGCGCATCGCCAGGCTCAGATAGCTGGCAAAACGCATGACCATCGGTTTGTCCAGGCCCAGCGCCGCACGCATGGCGTCGCGCTGCTCCACCGTGGCCCGTTCACCCAGCAGGTTGTTGACTGGGTCCCCGATGTAGTTGAACAGCAGGAAGGAGATGAAGGAGACGCCCAGCATGACAAGCAGGCCGTTCCACAGGCGGCTGGAGAGGAAGCGCAGCATGGTGGGTCGCTACAGGCGGGGTGCGGTTGCCAGCGCTGGCTCAGGGCATCGTCACGAAGCGCAGGCGGAACTGGTTGTCCGGCGTCTGGCGCAGTTCGGCGCCTTTCTTGGCAGCCCAGGTGATGGGCTGCTGGTGCAGCGGCAGATAGACCATGTCGTTGCGCGTGATCGCCACCGCTTCGGCTATCAGGCCACTGCGCTTGCCGGTGTCGAGTTCAGAGGTGATCTTCGGGAACAGCGCGTCGAGCGCGGGGTTCGAGTAACCGCCCGAGTTCAGGCCACCAGCCGTCTTGGAGCGCGTCGCCGTGGTGTCGTTGAGCAAGGCATAGGCGTCCACCATCGGCAGGCCGGCGTGGCCGATCATGTAGAGCGATACATCCTGCGAGTTCAGGCGCACGTTCCACTTGGCGGCAGGCTCGATCTGGGGCGTGATCTTGATACCCACCCGTCCCAGCATCGAGATGACCGCCAGGCAGATCTGCTCGTCGTAGACATAACGGTTGTTCGGGCATTGCATGCCAACCGTGAAGCCGTTCGGATATCCGGCGTCCGCCAGCAGCTTCTTCGAAGCCTCCGGGTCAAACGGAAGGATGCGTGCATTCAGGTTTTGCGGAGCCCCGTTGAGCTGCGGCGCGACGATCATGCCGGCGGGCCAGGACACGCCACGCATGACGGAGCGCTTGATGGCTTCCACGTCGATGGCCTGGAACAGGGCGCGGCGCACCCGCACATCCTTGAACGGATTCTTGCCCTTGACATCGGAGTAGAGCAGCTCGTCGCGCTGCTGGTCCATGCCGAAGAAGATGGTGCGCAACTCGGGCCCTTGCACCACGGTGAAATTGCCGGCGCTGTTGACGCGCGCCACGTCCTGCAGCGGCAGGTTCACCGTGGCGTCGAGCGCGCCCGACAACAGGGATGCCGTGCGTGTTGCGTCGGACCCGATCGGGGTGAAGACGACTTCGCCCAGGTTGTGCTTGGACGACTTGTCCCACCAGTTCGGGTTGGCCGCCAGAACGGTCTTGACGTCCACCTCGCGCGACTTCAGCATGAAGGGGCCGGTGCCGTTGGTGTTGCGGTTGGCGAAGTTTTCCTTCTTCTGCTGCAGGTCGCTGGCTTCGCGGGCGTTGTTCGCCTCGGACCAGGACTTGCTCATGACGGTGAAGCTCATGAGGTTGTTGAGCAGCAGCGGAAAAGGCACCTTGGTCTCCACGTCCACGGTGAAGTTGTCGACCTTGCGCATGTCCTTGATCTCGCCGAGATCCAGCTTGGTGATGGAGCCGGGCGACTGCACACGCTGCCAGCTGAACACCACGTCGTCGGCGGTGAAGGCCTCGCCGTGGTGAAACTTGACGCCCTGGCGCAGCTTGAAGCGCCATACCGTCGGGCTCACGGTCTGCCACGACTCGGCCAGCGACGGTTCGACTTTCAACTGCTCGTTGAAGCGCACCAGGCCTTCATAGATGTTGTTGATGAACGAGGTCGTGAACGAATTGTTCGTCGAGTACGGGTCCATCGACAACGCGTCCGCCGACGCGGACCAGGTGAAGGTCTTGGACTGCGCCTGCAGTCCGGAGGTGCCGAAGGCCATCGACAGGGCGAGGCCCAATGCGATCAATTGCTTGTTCATGAACTAACTCCTTTGGTTGAAAACGGAAGGTGACAAGAATGTTTGACGGACGCGTGCGCTAGGCGGGTGCGCCAAGCGCACGCGCGAGGTCCACCGCGCCGGTGTCGGTGTCCAGCCGCAGCTGGCGCTCCAGGCCGACCAGGTGCTCGTCCATCAGGCGCGCGGCTTCCTCGTGTTGGCCGGCCTCGATGGCCTGCAGTATTTCCAGATGCTCATGCACCGAGCACGGGTTGTTGCCTCGCATGTCGTACAGGGCCACCATAAGGGATGTCTGTGACACCACACGGCGCAGGTGCTGCTCCAGGGCACTGTTGCCGGTGGCAACGGCCAGATCGAGGTGGAACTTGCCGGCGAGGCGTATGTAGCGTGAGGTGTCCCCGACGCGGTTGGCTTCGCGTTCCTCGCCGACCTGCGTGCGTACGGCGTCGATCCAGGGGCCACAGGCGCAGCGGGCCAACGTGCGCACCACGCCGCCTTCCAGAATGCGGCGCAGTGCGTAGACGTCGCGCGTGGTCTTGACGGAGGGCTTGGCGACAAAGGCGCCGCGATTGGGGATCAGGTCCACCAACTGGTCGGTCGCCAGCCGGTCGAGCACCTTGCGCAGCACACCACGGGAAGTACCCAGGATACGTGCCAGATCCACCTCGGGCAGCTTGGTGCCCGGCGGCAGGCGGTGCTCGTAAATGGCCTGTGCCAGCTGACGCTGGATGCGCGCCTCATCGCTCAGGTCGCTTGCAGCGGCCGCCTCGGATGCATCTTGTGGCTGGCTTGTGACTTCTGCCGCCGGGGCGGACAGGCTGGTGACGAATGGGTTCATGGGGCGAAGACCGATGAATTCAACGCTTGATTGTGAACAAAGTAGAGGACATTATCAGTAGATTGTTAACAAAAACCCC
This sequence comes from Betaproteobacteria bacterium, assembly GCA_031387285.1. Lineage (GTDB taxonomy): Bacteria > Pseudomonadota > Gammaproteobacteria > Burkholderiales > Burkholderiaceae_C > CAISIP01. The sequence goes on from JANNDB010000959.1 coordinate 3,647, forward strand.
TAGGGAAAACCCGATAAGGCGAATTTCCGGCCAACTGGGGCTCCTGTTGGGGAAGGCATGCATATTGCGTGCCGCTTGATCGAGGGGCTTTGGCGCACGAGCGGCATCAATTCAGCCACAGGAAGGCCAGGATTGTTCACAATTGCGGTGCACGCCGCCCCATTGCGGGACAGTACATATTGACCACCCAACCTCGAAAGGCTTCCAGCCCATGATGCGACTCCCACAATTCCCGGCCGTTTCGCGCCGCAACACCCTCAAGATGCTTGCCGCGTCGGCCGCGACCCTGGGTCTGCCGGCCTGGGCGAACTGGCCGGACAAGCCCATCCGGATCGTGGTCACCTTCCCGCCCGGTGGCGCCAGCGACATCGTGGCCCGTGTCATGGGTGAGCAACTGGCCAGGAAGCTGGGCCAGCCGGTCGTGGTGGACAACCGGCCGGGCGCCGGCGGCAGCATTGGCGGCTCGCTGGTGGCGCAGTCGGCGCCGGATGGCTACACGTTGATGCTGTCGAATTCGACACCAGTGTCGATCGGCCCGTTTGCGCTGGACAAGCAGCCCTACGACCCGGTGGAGGCGTTCACCCATATTGCGTCGGTCGGCGCCGCGCCCTGTGGGGTGATGGCCAATCCGGCTGCCGGCCTGCGCACGCTGACGGATGTGGAGGCGATGGCGCGCAAGGCCGGCCGGCTTGATTTCGGCTCGGGCGGCCCGGCCTCGATCGGCCATATCTACGGCGAACTGATGAAGAAGGAGCTCGGCCTCAACCTGGTGCATGTACCGTACCGCGGCGGCGCGCCCATGACGACCGACCTGATCGCCGGCGTCGTGCCGATCGGCATTGACGTCATTACCGCCTACCTGCCGTTCTTCAAGACCGGGCAGCTGATGCCGCTGGCCGTGACGTCGGCCAAGCGCACGCCGCTGGTGCCCGATGTACCCAGCGTGGCGGAGCTCAGCAGCTACCGCAAGCTGGTACTGGACAACTTCTTCGGCACTTCCGGCCCGGCCAAGCTGCCGGTGGATGTGGTCGCGCGCATCAACATCGCCTGCAACGAGATCCTCGCGCAAGCCGATATCAGGAAGCGCATGCTGGATCTGGGCATCACTGTCACGCCCGGCACTCCTGCGGCCTTCACCAGTTATGTGAAGGACCAGGTGAACGCGCTGGCGCCTACCGTCAAGGGTGCCGGCGTCAAACTCTGAGTGCGCGGCCTGCCGGTCAGCCCGGATGCACCACCACCAGCCAGGCGCTGGCTACTGACTTTCCGGTATTGCGGATGGCGTGCGGCCGGTCCACGTCGTAACGCACGGTTTCGCCAGGTTTGAGGCGTTGCAGTGCGCCGCCGGCGCTGACTTCGATCTGCCCTGAGACCGCACTCAGGTGCTCGCGTGTTCCGGCCTCATGCGCGTCCGACTCCAGTGCGCCACCAGGCTGCAGCGTCAGCTCGTACCACTCGAACTGCCCCGCCAGCTCCAGCGGGCCGAGAATACGCAGCTCGCATGAGCCGTCCGGATTGCGCAGTGCCGGTGTCGCGTGCGCCGCCACCAGCGTGATTGCGGCGCGCTCGGGTGCGGGGTTGGTGCCCAGCAGCTCCGCGATCGGCACCCCCAGCGCATTGGCCAGGCGCCAGACCACCGCCACCGTGGGGTTGGCCTGCGCGCGCTCGATCTGCGAGAGCATCGACTTGGATACACCCGCCTTGCGCGACAACGCGTCCATCGACAGGCCTTGCTGCTGGCGCAGTGCCGCAAGGGTGTCGCCCACGCGGGGCGGTTCGGTGTTCGGGCTGCGCGGGTGGCGTGGCGTCATGGGCTGTCTTGTATATTGCTATTGTGTTCGATATACTGCACAATTCGCAGATTATTGAAAATTGTACAGTCACCGCCCACACGGCGATAGAGCCCACCATGACCAGCACCGAAGACTTCACTGCCCACCTGCGCCGCGAACTGCAGGGCATTCGCGACGCCGGCCTCTACAAGACCGAGCGCATCATCGCCACGCCGCAGGCCGCGCATATACGCACCATCGCAGCGGACGGCAGCACGCGTGAGGTGCTCAACCTGTGCGCCAACAATTACCTGGGACTTTCG
>JANNDB010000965.1:0-2033 GCA_031387285.1 Betaproteobacteria bacterium
GGGTGGCGGCTGCCAACCCGGGGTCCGGCACACGTACCGACTCGGCGGAGCAGCGCGGCCGCGATTCCGATGCCCGGCTTATCCTCGAATCCGAACTCCAGAAGGCCGAATCGCGCCATGCAGAACTGGTGCGCGACTACAACGGCGGAGAGCCGGAAAAGCGCGGTGATGAAGCGCGCAACTACCAGAAGTACCAGGATCGCGTCGCCGAGATGAAGGCGAGTATCTCGCGCAACGAAAGCGACATCGCCGGCATCCGGCGCGAGCTTTCCCGGGTTCCTGCCTCAAAATAGCAGGCTTGAACAAGCCGCACGAAGACATTCCGCGCAGTAGCGCCAGCCAGCCAGCCGCCCGGCTGCGCTCCTTCGACCTGCTGGCTACGCTGGTAGCCGTGGTGCGTAACGATGGAACGGTGCTGTACGCCAATTCGGCCCTGGAGGACGCGCTGGGCACGTCCCGCCGCCTGATCGAAGAATCCCAGTTTGCCGACTGCTTCACCGAGCCCCAGGCGCTGCGAAGCGCGCTCGCTGGCGCCAAAGTGAACCAGTTTGCGGCCATGCGTTATGACGCCTGGCTCAAGCGCTTGAACCATGACCCCATTCCGGTGCACGTGATCGTCACGCAGACCGAACTGCCCGATCAGATCATTGTCGAATTGCTCCCGCAGGAGCAGCAGGCGCGGCAGGATCGCGAAGAGCGGCTGGCCGACCAGGCCCAGGCCAACAAGGAACTCATCCGCAACCTCGCGCATGAAATCAAGAACCCGCTGGGTGGCATCCGCGGCGCGGCGCAGTTGCTGGAGATGGAAATCGCCGAGCGCGGGCTCAAGGAATACACGCAGGTCATCATCCGTGAAGCCGATCGCCTGCAGACCCTGGTGGACCGTCTTCTGGCGCCGCACCGTCTGGCACACCGGGTGGGTGACGTGAACATCCATGAGGTCTGCGAACGGGTGCGTTCGCTGATCGTGGCCGAGTTCCCGCGCGGCCTGAAGGTGGTACGCGATTACGACATCTCCATTCCGGAACTGCGTGCAGACCGCGAGCAGCTGATACAGACCGTGCTCAATATTGCGCAGAACGCCTGCCAGGCGCTAGCGGAACGCATTGCAGCAGGTGAGGGTGTTCTGACATTGCGCACACGCATCACGCGACAGGTGACATTCGGTAAACACCGCTACCGGTTGGCATTGGAATTGCATGTCATCGACAACGGGCCTGGCATTCCAGACTCCATCAAGGACCGCATCTTCTATCCGCTGGTATCGGGGCGTGAAGGGGGCTCCGGCTTGGGGTTGACCCTGGCGCAGACCTTTGTGCAGCAGCACCACGGTCTGATCGAGGTGGAGAGCATGCCGGGGCGCACGGATTTCAAGATATTGATACCGCTACCCTAGGGCCTGCCAAGGCTATTGGAGGACTCACGTGACCCATAAAACAAAGGCCATCAAGGCGCAAAGCGAAGCCTTGGCGTCGGCCAAGGCGAGTCTTTGCAACGCTGAGGGCGTTTGTTTTATGGGATCACCCGAAGGGCCCGAGCCACGCAGGCCACTGGGCGTTGTTGCTCGCTCGTTGTGTGCCGAAGGCACACGGCCTCACTCGCGCCTAGCCCTGCGGCCTGCGTGGCTCGGGCGTGAGCCCTCCAATAGCCTTGGCAGGCCCTCAACCGCGAGGCACACACAGTCATGAAGCCGATATGGATAGTGGACGACGACCAGTCCATTCGCTTCGTTCTCGAGAAGGCACTATTGCGCGAGAACCTTGCCACGCGCAGTTTCACGAACGCGCGCGATGTGCTGGAAGCCTTGTCCACTGCGGGCGAGAACGATGGCCCCCAGATCCTGGTGAGCGACATCCGCATGCCAGGCGGTTCCGGCCTCAACCTGCTGGACAAGGTGAAGGAGAAGCACCCGGGCCTGCCGGTCATCATCATGACGGCGTTTTCCGACCTGGACAGTGCGGTCTCGGCGTTTCAGGGCGGCGCATTCGAGTACCTGCCCAAGCCATTCGATCTGCCCAAGGCGGTGGAACTCA
>JANNDB010000680.1:0-3321 GCA_031387285.1 Betaproteobacteria bacterium
CCCGTCTGCGGGTACTCTCCGCTGTTGTGGCCGCGGTGGCCGGCGTGCTCGCGTATCCGTTGCCGCTCAAGATCAACATCCTGGTGGGCATCGCGGCGGCGGTGGTGTTGTGCCTGGGCGCCGAGAAGATGGTCGACTTGCGCGAGAGGACCCTTGCAAGATGAGCTCCCCTGACTGGCACAGCATCCTCGTTATTGCCGGCCTTACCGGTGTCACGGTACTGGCGCGAGCGTTTTTTCTCATACCGGAGAAAACCTGGACATTGCCGAACTGGGCGCAGCGCGCCTTGCAATATGCGCCCATCGCCGCGTTGTCGGCGGTGGTGGTGCCCGAGGTGGTCACGAACCAGGGCGTTTTGCTCAGTACTTTTCAGGATGCCCGGGTGATTGCTGCGACTGCCGGCGCGGCAGCGTACTTCTGGCGCAAGGACGTGCTGGTCACCATCGTGGTCGGAATGGCGGTTTTCCTGCCGTTGCATGTGGCGCTGGGCTGGTAGGGTGATGCAGAGCCGTCCGCCCTGGGTCTTGTGGAAGCTGGCGCTGGTGCTCGGCCTCTGGCTCGCGCTGGCCGGCAATCTGCCGCTGTGGCGTGCAGTATGGGCGTTGCCCGAGCTCGGCGGCGCGCGCGGACTGCTGTTTGCCGTAGGCATTGCCGTTTGGATAACAGCAGCCCTCACGTGCGTCATGAGCCTGTTCGCCTGGCCCCGGTTGTTCAAGCTCGTGGCCCTGTTGTTGCTCGTTAGCGCTGCGGCGAGCAGTGCCTTCATGCTGCAGTACGGCGTGGTGATCGACTCCACCATGATGGCCAACGTGGTCAACACCGATGTACGCGAGGTGCGTGACCTGCTGTCCTGGCCGCTGTTGGGCAGCCTGGTGCTGGTGGCTGGTGTGCCGGCGTGGTGGTTGCTGCGTCGACCTGTCGTGCGCCTGGGCTTGTGGGCGCAAGGCTGGCGCAACGTGGTGACCTTGTGTGTCGCTCTGGCGGTACTGCTGGTGGTGACGCTGGCGTCTTATCAGGATCTGGCCTCCCTGATGCGCAACCACAAGCATGTACGTTACCTGGTCAACCCGCTCAACGTGTTGTATGGCGGCGGAAAACTGCTGGTCGAGCAGTTGCCTCGGGCGCGCAAGGACTTGCAGGCCATAGGGCAGGACGCCAGGCTGGGGAGCAGTTACACGGCGTCGGCGCGGCCCCCTTTACTGGTGCTGGTGGTCGGCGAAACAGCGCGCGCCGCGAACTTTTCCCTGGGCACGTATGCCCGGCCGACCAATCCCGAACTGGCGCAATTGCGCGCGCAGGGCGACCTTGCCTACTTCAGTGCGGTGCAATCCTGTGGCACCAATACCCAGGCCTCTGTGCCGTGCATGTTTTCGCACATGGGCAAGTCAGGGTACGAAAACAGCCGGCAAGCGCATGAGAACCTGCTGGACGTTTTGTACCGCGCGGGGTTGGCCGTCCTGTGGCTGGACAACCAGTCAGGCTGCAAAGGCCTTTGCGCACGTGTGGCCCAGGGTTTGACCCGCACCCTCGAGGTGCCCGGGCTGTGCGCGGATGGCGAGTGTTTCGACGAGGTCATGTTGAAGGACCTGGACCAGCGCATCGCCGCACTCGACCCGACCCGCGTCGCGCGCGGCGTGGTGGTGGTGATGCACCAGATGGGCAGCCACGGGCCTGCTTATTACCGGCGGTCCCCGGCTGCGTTCAAGAAGTTCCTGCCCGAGTGCTCCAGCAACGTGCTGCAGGATTGCCCGCGCGAGCAACTCGTCAACGCCTATGACAACACCATTGTCTATACCGACCATGTGCTGGCCAGCACCGTACGCTGGCTAGCGAAGAAGGGCCTGGAAGGCAAGTCCGATACCGCTCTGCTGTACGTATCGGACCATGGCGAGTCGCTGGGGGAAAACAACCTGTTTCTGCATGGCCTGCCGTACGCGCTGGCGCCCGTGTTTCAAACGCATGTCCCGATGCTCAGCTGGCTCTCGCCTGCCATGCAGCGGCGCTTGAACCTGCGCATGGCCTGCCTGCAGGGGAAGGCGGCCACACCGCTGTCGCACGACAACCTTTTCCATTCCGTTCTCGGCATGCTCGACGTGCAGACCAGCCTCTACCAGAGCGGGTTGGACGTGTTCGCGTCCTGTCGCTGAAGCCTACAATTTCCTCACCCCCGACTCCGCGGCGCCGCGCCCGACTTCCATGCAATTCATCCGCTTTTCCGATATCTGCTCCCAGGGCAAAGCCAGAGGCCAGCGCGTATTCATCCGAGCCGATCTGAACGTGCCGCAGGATGCTGCCGGCAACATCACAGAAGATACCCGCATCCGCGCCTCGGTCGCCTGTATCCGCATGGCACTGGATGCGGGCGCCAGCGTCATGGTCACCTCGCATCTGGGGCGCCCCACGGAGGGCACGTTGAAGCCCGCCGACTCGCTGGCCCCGGTTGCCGCGCGGCTCGGCGAGCTGCTGGGGCGTACGGTTCCGTTGCTTGCCAACTGGGTGGATGGTGTGCACATCGAAGGCCGGCCGCTGGCGCCCGGCCAATTGGTCATGCTGGAAAACTGCCGCGTCAACGCAGGTGAGAAAAAGAATGACGAAGGGCTGGCGCGCAGGATGGCGCAGCTTTGCGACATTTTTGTGCACGATGCTTTTGGCACCGCACACCGCGCCGAAGCCAGTACCTACGGCATCGCGCAGTTCGCTCCCATCGCCTGTGCCGGCCCCTTGCTGGCGGCGGAGATCGACGCAATCACCAAGGCGCTGAAGGCGCCGCGGCGCCCGCTGGTGGCGATCGTCGCCGGCTCCAAGGTGTCCACCAAACTCACCATCTTGAAGAGCCTGGCCGACAACGTCGACAACCTGATCGTGGGTGGCGGCATCGCCAACACTTTCATGCTGGCCTCGGGCTTGAAAATCGGCAAGAGTCTAGCCGAGCCGGGCTTGCTGGACGAGGCGCGCGCCGTCATTGACGCGATGCGCGCGCGCGGCGCGGCGGTGCCCATCCCCAGCGACGTGGTCACGGCCAAGGAGTTCAAGGCCGACGCGGTTGCTACGGTGAAAGCCGCCGCCGACGTGGACGATGACGACCTGATTCTCGATATCGGACCCAAGACCGCGCAGCGGTTGGCGGAGCAACTGCTGGCGGCCGGAACCATCGTCTGGAACGGGCCGGTCGGCGTGTTTGAATTTGAGCAGTTCGCGGCCGGAACTAAAACAATAGCGCGCGCTGTTGCCGACAGCGGTGCCTTCTCGATCGCCGGTGGCGGCGACACGCTGGCCGCCATCGCCAAGTTCGGGATCGGGGACAAAATCGGCTATATCTCC
>JANNDB010000682.1:0-10265 GCA_031387285.1 Betaproteobacteria bacterium
CTTGCCGCAGCCCGACTCCCCCACGATGCACAGAGTCTGGCCTGCAGCCAGGTCGAACGCCATGTCGCGGACGACCGGATACCGTTCCGCACCGATTGCCACGGAGATGTTGAGGCCACGCACTGACAGCGCCGCAGACTCTGCAAACGCTGGTGCGGAAAAATGCGCCTCGGCAGCCTGCGTCATGACTGGTCAGGATTCCGCACCGTCCATGTCGCCCACCATGTAACCGAAGTCCCCTGACTCGACCAGATTCCGGCTCAGATGCGACAGGATCATCACGCCTTCGTCGAAAGGCGCCGGAATTTCCTCCAGCACATCGAAGGTGTATGGGCTGACCACGCGGCCGAGCAGCTGACCCTTCTTGATTACCTCGCCCAGCGGCGGGGCCAGTGTCTCCAGAAGGCCGGCGCGCGTCGGCCGGATGGTCTTGATGGCGCCCACCACGATCTGCTTCGGGGGAGGCGTGGGGGCGCCGTCGATGACCCGCAGGTGACGCAGCATGTTGAGCAGACCCTTCAGGCCGCGTTCGACATAAGGACGCTGGTCGATGATTCCGCCACCCAGTTCAACCACCACGGAAGGAATGTTTCGGCGGCTGATGGTCACGGTAGTCGTGGTGCCGTTGAAGCTGGTCCCCTCCTTGGTCGCTTGCGGGCGATACAGCACGCGGGAGCCAAAGCTGCGCGACAAGGCTTCGTCGTTGCGCATGTAGACATAGTCAACGGTCGGCCGGTCGGTACCGGAATGCATGTCGACATGGACGTCGATCTGCCCCAGAAACTCCTTGGTGATCGCGGTGGCAAGCTGCTGGGTATAGCTGCCATTGGGGTCGCCCGGAAACTCACGATTGAGATTGAGCTCGTCGATGGTCGTGAAGCGCCGGTTCTGCGCGTAGGCGCGGGGGTTTGCCACCGGCAACAGCACGATGCGCCCGTGGACCGGGATCGATTGCAACGCGCGATACAGGTCGAGGATGATCTCGGTACCGGTGGGCTCGTTGCCATGGATCGCGCCGCTGATACCGACGGTGGGGCCAGGGGCCTGACCCACGATGTCGTGAAAGGTAAGTGCCGCATCGCTGCCGTCGGCGTGGTTGCTGAACTTTGCGCGGCGAATGGTGAACGTGTTCATCGTGGTGTGTCCTTCTCTTGAGTTAGCTTTTGGCTGTGGGACGGGGGCTGGCTCCGCGTGACAGGCCCTTCGGGTCGAGCAGGTCGCGCAAGCCGTCACCGAGCAGGTTGAAGCCGAGCACTGTCACCATGATGGCCAGCCCGGAGATGATCGCGAGCCAGGGCTCGCTGCGCATGAAACGCGTGCCGTAGGCCAGCGTCCACCCCCAGGTGGGCTGCGGCGGCGGCACACCGAAGCCGAGAAAGCTTAAAGCGGACTCGGTCAGGATCGCATTGCCGAGACCCAGGGTGGCCAGCACCAGTACAGGGCCCCACGCGTTTGGCAGGATCTCCTTGAACAAGATGCGGAAGTGCGATGCACCGACGGCCCGGGCCGCGAGCACATAGGCCTGTTCGCGCAGGACCAGCGTGGACGAGCGCACGACGCGGGCGTAGTCGGTCCAGAACACGACGACCAGCGCGAGCGACACGTTCAGGATGCCGGGTCCCAGGACGGCGACGATGGCGAGCACAAGGATCAGCGCCGGGAAGCCAAGGAATACATCGGCCACACGCATGAGGAGCAAGTCAATCCAGCCGCCAAAGTAACCCGCAATGATTCCGACCAGTGTGCCGAGCGTGGCGGCCACGAAGACCGGAATCAGTGCAATCGTCAGCGAGACCCGTGCCCCGAAGATCAGGCGCGTCCACAGGTCGCGGCCGAAGTTGTCCGTGCCGAGCCAATGCCCCAGCGATGGACCGGCAAAACGGTTGCGCATGTCCATCTGTTCGACCCCATGGGTTGCGATCAAAGGCGCGGCAATGGCAGCGAACAGGATGGCCAGCGAAATCACCAAGCCCGTGACCAGCGAGACGTTGAGTCGAATACCCGCGCGCTTTTTCATTCAAGCCATCCGTACGCGGGGGTCAACCAACGAATAGCTCAGATCGACCACGAGGTTCACCAGCGCGAACATCATGGCGAAGCAGAGCGTGATGCCTTGCACCAACGGCAAATCACGTTGCGAAATCGCGGCGATGGTGAGTTGGCCCAAACCTGGCCAGCCAAAAATGCTTTCGGTGAGAACACCACCGCCCAACAGCAGCCCGAATCGCAGCCCGATGATGCTGATCACCGGCAACAACGCGTTGCGCAAAGCGTGCCGCACCATGACGCGCGTTCGCCGCAGGCCTTTGGCGTACGCGGTGCGAACGAAATCCTCCTGCAGAATTTCGATCATTGACGTTCGCACCAGCCGGCTGATGATGGCGGCGGAATTGACGCCCAGCGCGAAGGCCGGCAGCAGCAGGTGCGCGAGTGAATCCACCAGCACCGCCGGCCTACCGGACAATGCCGCCCATACGGCTTCGCCGAACGGTTCGCCCCGGCCGATGGCGGGCAGCCAGCCCAGCTTCACCGAGAAGGCCAGCATGAGCAATATGCCGAGCCAGTAGACCGGCATGGACACCCCGAGCTGCGCAAGCAGCATCAGCGCCGTATCGACCTTGGTACCCTGGCGCATGGCGGCCAGGACGCCCAGCGACACGCCGATCACGATCGCAATGACCAAGGCCGCCACCGCAAGCTCCAGCGTGGCGCCGATCCTGGCGCCGATGATCGACGACACGGACTGGTTCTGGAACAGCGACCGCCCCATGTCGCCCTGCAGCAGCGCGCCGAAATAGCGCACCAGCTGCGTAGTCCAGGGCAGGTCGAGCCCCATCGTGGCCCGCAGGTTGGCGATATCCGTCTGCGATGCCTCCTGGCCCAATAGCACCGCAGCCGGATCACCGGGTATCAGAAGCAGCAACGAGAACGTGATCACCACCATTCCCGCTGCCGTTGGAACGAGCAGCAGCAGCCGCCTTACGACATAGGCAAGCATCTATTCGATGGTCCGCTCACTTCTTCTGGAACGCGATCACATCGCGCAAGTACCCACGGGGGTTCGCCTTGACGGCACCCAGCGCCTTCGAATAAAACATCTGGTAGCCTTGGTACGACAGCACGTAGTAGGGCACGTCATCGGCGATGATTTGCGCCGCCTTGCCATAGGCGGTCTTGCGCACATTGATGTCAAGCGCCTCGCGCCCTTCGTCCAGCAGCTTGTCCAGCGCCGGGTTGTTGTACTTGCTCCAGTTGAGCGTGCCCTTGCTGTGGAACTGCCCGTACATCAGCCGGTCCGGATCGACGATATTGAGCCAGCCGAGCAGCGCGACCTGGTGCTGGCTCTTCTGCACATAGTTGGTCGAGAACGCGGGCCAATCTGTCACACGCACCGTAGCGTCGACACCTGCCTGCTGGAAGATGCTTTGCATGAATTCGACGCTCTGCACCCGGTTCGGGTCTTCGCTGTGGGTGGAAAGCACGACGCTCAGTTTCTTGCCATCCTTGGTATACGAATTGCCCGCCATCTTCCATCCCAGCGCCTCGATCGCCTTCTTGGCGCCGGCCACATCAAACGCCGGCTGCTTGATGTTGGCCGAATAAGCCCAGGAGGAAGGCAGGAGAACGGACGAGGCCACGCGGTCTACGCCTTGGTAGATGTCGCCGACAATGGTTTTCTGATCGACCAGCATCGCCAGCGCGCGGCGCAATTTCGGATCGGCAACAACAGATTCGCCCGCGTTGAAATTGAGATAGGTGATGCCCAGGCCCGACGTGACGGCGTTGCCGAAATTGGCGTTCGCCTGCAGGCGCTTGATGTCCTGCGGCGACAAAGGCGACTGGATGAAATCCAGGTCCTTGGCCTCGAAAGCCTGTGCCCGCGCCGTGTTGTCGCTGATCACGACCAGCTGAAGCTCCTTGATTTTGGCGACCCCGCCCCAGTAACCGGGATTGGGCTCCAGCACCATCCGGCTGCCGCGATCCCAGCGGGCCAGTTTCATCGGGCCGGTGCCGATCGGTTTGAGACCGATATCCACACCGCCCTCCACCGCTTTCTTGGAAACGATGCCCATCTCCAGATAGGTCAGCAGCGGCGCATAGGGACTGGAGAGCGTGAACACCACGGTCTTCGGATCGGTCGCCTCCACCTTTGCAATGGGCGTGAAAAGACTGCGCAGCGGCGCGTTCAATTCAGGCTTCAGCAGCGTCTGGTAGGTGAACACCACATCGTCTGCAGTCAGCGGCGAGCCGTCGTGGAAGGTCACCCCGTCGCGTAGCTTGAAGACCCAGGTCTTGGGGTCCGGGTTTTGCCAGCTCTGCGCCAGACTGGGCTCCGGTTTCAGGTCCGGCGAAAGGCGGACAAGCCCGTCATAGATCAAGTCCGTGGCCCGGTAGGCCGACGTGTCGCGCGCCAGCCTCGGGTCGAGTGTGCCGGCGTCCACGTCGATGCCGACACGCACCGTTTGGTTCGGCGCCTGGGCCCCGACCGGGTTGAACGCAACCGACAAACCTAGAAAAACCACGGCAAGCAAATGTCGTCTGATCATCATCGTTCCTTTGGAAAAAAACACTGCGGGTCATTCATAACGCACCCAGTTCGCCGAACTCGACGCGGCCGGCTTTCATGACGACGGCAATGCGCTCGCCCTGCCCGGCCAGACAGGCCAAATCGGCAAACGGATTGCCATCTACGATGAGCAAATCGGCGATAGCGCCCCCCTGCAATCGCCCAAGTTTGCCCTGCTGTCCCAGCACCTCGGCTGCCGTGGTAGTGGCGCTCGCGATCACCTCCGGGATGCTCAGCACCTGCGTGCGAATGCGAAACTCATCGCTTTGCAGGCGATGCGACTCACCCAGCAGGTCGGTACCGAAACCGATCTTGACGCCAGCGCTTTTCAGCGTCTCGAGCGCGTGCAGACCGGCTTCCTTGACTTCCGCGATCTTGGCCACGCTTTCGGGTGGCAGCCCGTACCGCGCGCCTTCCGTCGCCAGCGCCTCGTACGTCACCAGCGTGGGCACCGCGAACGCCTGGTGGGCGGCCATCACCGCAGCGGCGGCTGCGTCGCACAGGTTGGCGTGTTCGATCGTTCGCACTCCGCAGCGCACGGCGCGTTCGATGGCCGCGGCGGTGTAGGCATGCGCCATTACATAGGTGCCACGGCCCCGCGCCTCTTCAGTCACGGCGCGGATCTCTTCCTCCGAATAGCCAAACGCGCCGATCGGATCCGTCGGTGACGCGACGCCGCCGGAGGCCATGATCTTGATCTGATCGGCCCCCATCTGAAATTCTTCCCGCACCGCGCGGCGCAAGGCGTCCACACCATCGACCACGCGCGAGATGGCGCCCGCACGCACGCAACAAGCGCAGTGCAGCTGGTTGCCGTTGAAGTCGCTTTGCGGGTTCATGTCGCCATGGCCACCCGTCTGGCTCATCGCCCGACCGGAAACAAAGAGACGCGGCCCCTGGGCCAGGCCGGACTCGACCGCCTGCTTCAGGGGCAAGCCCGCGCCGCCGGCATCACGAACCGTGGTGAAGCCCCGGCGCAACATGCCGCGCAAAATGGCAATCGCCTTGAGCGTCACGAACACATTGGGCTGGTGCACCAGTCCGGCCAGGTTCAACTGCGAGGCCATGACATGTACATGCAAGTCGATCAGACCCGGCATGATGGTCTTGCCACGCAGGTCCACGATCGCGGCACCGGGGGCATTGATAGCTCGCTCCGACACCTCCCGGACCAACCCATCCCGCACCAGCACCTGGAGGCCGTCGACTAACTCGGGCACCAGCGGGTCCAACAATCGACCGTTGATGAAGAGGCAATGGGTCAAGGTGCAATCCGTAACGTGGTCGTAGCAGTGGACCAGCAAACACGCGCAGCAGCTAACGGTTTTTGCGAATAGACGATATCATTTTTGTAAATGGTAGACGCTTAAAGCATGAAGAACAACGTTTTCGAGACGATGGACCTGAACCTCCTGCGGGTCTTTGCAATGCTGATGATGGAGGGCAATGTGACGCGCGCGGCCGAAAGGCTTTGCCTGACGCAGTCGGCAGTCAGCAATGCGCTCAAGCGCCTGCGCGAAACGATCGGCGACCCCTTGTTCGAGCGAACCATGCGCGGGATCAAACCCAGCGCGGTGGCGCGCGACCTCTGGCAACGGCTGGCACCGCACTACCGGGCCATCGGACAGGAGCTCAACCCGAACGCCATCGATCCGGCACAGTTGCAGGGGTCGTTTTCGGTCTCTATGTCCGACTACACCTGCGCGCGCGTCATGCCGACGCTGGGACTGCATTTGCAAAACCATGCGATGGGTGTGCACATCCACACCGCCCCGTACAGCCCGCTCAACCTGCACCACCAGCTGGAGCGCGAGGGCATTGACTTGGCCCTGGGAACCAACCTGGATGCGACGCGGCAGTCCAACGAGCTGCGCACGCAGGCGCTGTGGCCCATCCAATTCACGTGTTTCATGCGCCGCGGCCACACCCTCGCGCGCGGCCCGTTGTCGCTGGACCGCTTTCTGAACGCGCGTCATGTGGACGTGATGCTGCCGGGGATGACTTCGGCGCTTTACGACACCTTGCTGGCCGAGCATGGCCATCGGCGCAACCTGGTCATTACGCTGAACCACTACAACGACGTGTTATCGCTGATCGCCGGTTCGGACTATCTGGGCGTGCTGCCTGGTGACCTGGCGGACCTGAGCGCCGAAAGCGGCAAATTGCTCAAGCGCGAGCCCCCCATTGCCCTGCCTGCGCGCTACCTGGTGATGACCTGGCATCAGCGCGATGATGTCAGGCCCGCGCATGCGTGGCTGCGCAAGACCATCAAAGAACTGTTTATGGCCGCACCTGTCGAAGTTGCATCGCCGTGAGCGGTATGGTCGGATTCCGGTGTTCGTGGAGGTGGTGGGGCCGGATGTCGCGCAGCGCGCCCTTGCGCCGGCCGTTGCGGGTGCGTACCGCTTCTATGGTCACGGTCATCCCATCGTCAATTGAATGCGGGCGCGCGGCGCTCCCGGATGGCCTACACCGCCGCCTCGAAGTAGTTGCCGGTCAATACGACCTGTTCGCATCCAAAACGGAGCAGATTGTCCCCGCAGAGCAATGATTCTCCGACCGGTAAATATGCGGCTTAATCAACGGGGCATAGACGCCCACCTGCGCCGCGATGTGGATGACCTCAAAGGCGCCACTCTTGAATTTGGCTGTACTGGTCATGGAGCAATCTCCTGTAAGTCACCTCGACTCCGGGCGTATGCCTTCTCGGCTTCCGTGATGCGACCGTAGGCTTCGCGAGCTTTTCAATTCAGCGATATATGGCCACTAATTGTATGTGATGGTAATATACATAAAATGATTGATCTAGCCAAGATCAGTGGCTTCCACTGGGATGCTGGCAATGCTCGCAAGAGCGACGATAAGCATGGGGTCTCGATGGCCGAGGCAGAGCAAGTGTTTTTCAACACACCTTTGCTGATGCTCGCAGATGCGACCCACAGCACGCATGAGGTCCGAATTCACGCATTAGGCAAGACACATGAAGGACGCGTGCTGCACATCACTTTCACGCTGAGGAAAGCGGGAACTCTGATTCGAGTTGTCTCAGCACGAGACATGCACCGAAAGGAGCGAACAATTTATGAGCAAGCTACCTAAGGCCGCGTTGAAGGCCACACCGAGGTTCACGAGCGAAACAGCAGAACGTGCTTACTGGGAGTCCCACGACTCCACGGAACACTTGGACTGGACCCAAGCCCGGACGGTCTCCCTACCCAATCTCAAACCCACGACCAAAACAATTTCATTGAGACTGCCCCAACACCTGCTCGACTCCATCAAGTCTGCGGCCAATGCCCGTGACGTGCCCTACCAGTCGCTGATCAAAGTTTGGCTGCAAGAAAAACTGGGCAGCCGTTGAACCTGAAGGTGCGCGTTGCCGGAACGAGGCCCAATACCCTCGGTTCCTTGCAAACTCTGCCGAAGCCGCTGATGGGTCTGCTACTAGCGCAAAAAGTACCAAGCTACACTTTTGGAAGCTAGAAAGCCAATATTCATAAGGCTTTTGGAGGCGCGACCCGGAGTCGAACCGGGCTGCTCGGATTTGCAATCCGGTGCATAACCGCTTTGCTATCGCGCCATTGTCCTCATTCCTGCCGACGGCGCTGCAAACGCAACGCATCGACAAAAAAGGGAAGCCTGGGCTTCCCTTTATGGAATCTGGAGCGGGAAAAGAGTCTCGAACTCTCGACCTCAACCTTGGCAAGGTTGCGCTCTACCAACTGAGCTATTCCCGCGTTTCCTGCCGCAAATTATAACCTAACAATGGAGCGCTTCCCGAGCCAACCTGACGGAGAAGGCGCAATACCCACTGCCAGGCGCAGCATCAATGCTTGACCGACTCCGCGACTGCCCCGGCCACCGACGCCGCCACCGCAGCCGTTGCAGGCGCAGTCGCCACCACTGCAGCCGGATCCTCTTCAGGCAGCGGCGTGGGCGCGCGCACCAGGGCGATCTCCAGCACCTTGTCAATCCAGCGCACCGGAACAATTTCCAGACCGTTTTTCACGTTCTCCGGAATCTCCTGCAGGTCCTTGGCGTTTTCCTCCGGGATCAGCACGGTCTTGATACCGCCACGCAGGGCGGCCAGCAGTTTTTCCTTCAGGCCGCCAATTGCCGTGACCTCGCCGCGCAGCGTGATCTCACCGGTCATGGCCACGTCACCGCGCACCGGAATGCCGGTGAGCGCGGAGACGAAAGCGGTGGTCATGGCAGCGCCGGCACTCGGTCCGTCCGTGGGCGTCGCGCCATCAGGAACGTGGATATGGATGTCCTTTTTCTCGAACACTTCGTCCTTGATTCCCAGCCGCGCCGCGCGGCTGCGCACCACGGTACGCGCGGCCTCTACAGACTCCTTCATCACGTCGCCGAGAGAGCCGGTACGCGTGATCACACCCTTGCCCGGCATCAAGGCGGCCTCGATAGTGAGCAGGTCACCACCAACCTCGGTCCAGGCCAGACCGACCACCTGGCCCACCTGGTTATGGTCCTCGGCGCGGCCATAGGTGTACTTGCGCACTCCCAGGAAGTCATTGAGGTTGTCCGCAGTTACCACCACCTGTGGCGTCAACTTCTTGAGCTGCAGCCCCTTGACGACCTTGCGACAGATCTTCGACAGATCCCGCTCCAGCGAACGCACACCTGCTTCACGGGTGTAGTAGCGCACGATATCGCGCACCGCCGCTTCGGTCACGTCGAGCTCGGCCACCTTGACGCCATTGTTCTTGAGCTGCTTGGGCAACAGGTACTTGATCGCGATGTTGGTCTTCTCGTCTTCCGTGTACCCTGAAAGGCGGATCACCTCCATTCGGTCCAGCAGGGCTGGCGGGATGTTCATGGAGTTAGAGGTTGCGACAAACATGACGTCGCTCAGGTCGAAATCGACCTCGACGTAGTGGTCACCAAACTTGTGGTTTTGCTCCGGGTCCAGCACCTCGAGCAGCGCGCTTGACGGGTCACCGCGGAAGTCGGTCCCGAGCTTGTCAATTTCGTCGAGCAGGAACAGCGGGTTGCGCGTCCCCACCTTGGACAGGCTTTGCAATACCTTGCCGGGCATGGCACCGATGTAGGTGCGCCGGTGTCCGCGGATCTCGGCCTCGTCGCGCATGCCGCCCAGCGCCACGCGCACATACTTGCGCCCGGTGGCCTTGGCGATGGACTGGCCAAGCGAGGTCTTGCCAACGCCCGGAGGGCCGACCAGGCACAGGATGGGCGCCTTCACCTTGTCGACGCGTTGCTGCACCGCGAGGTACTCCAGGATGCGGTCCTTGACCTTGTCAAGGCCGAAATGGTCTTCATTGAGCACCGTCTCGGCATTGCCCAGGTTGTGCTTGATCTTGGTCTTGGCACTCCACGGGAGGCCAGCCAGCACATCGATGTAATTGCGTACCACGGCCGCCTCGGCCGACATCGGCGACATCAGCTTGAGTTTCTTGAGTTCGCCTTCGGCCTTCTTCAGGGCTTCCTTGGGCATCTTGGCCGATTTGATCTTCTTCTCGATTTCGTCGATGTCGGCTCCGTCTTCGCCCTCCCCTAGGTCCTTCTGGATCGCCTTGACCTGCTCATTGAGGTAGAAGTCGCGCTGGTTCTTCTCCATCTGGCGCTTCACTCGGCCACGGATCTTTTTGTCGACGTTCAGGATGTCGACCTCGCGCTCGATCTGCTCGAACAGGTTTTCCAGGCGCAGCTTGACGTCGGA
>JANNDB010001056.1:0-1970 GCA_031387285.1 Betaproteobacteria bacterium
AAGGGCGACGGCAGCCTCATCAACGTGCACAGCGCCTTGCAGCGCCCGGTAGGCACGGTGCTGTCCGGCCCGGCGGCGAGTGTGCTGGGCGCGTGTTATCTCAGTGGCCGGGAAGACGCCATTGTGGCGGACATGGGCGGCACCACCACCGACATCGCGG
This sequence comes from Betaproteobacteria bacterium, assembly GCA_031387285.1. Classification (GTDB taxonomy): domain Bacteria; phylum Pseudomonadota; class Gammaproteobacteria; order Burkholderiales; family Burkholderiaceae_C; genus CAISIP01. Next base: position 161 of record JANNDB010001056.1, read on the forward strand.
TGGTGCGCGGCGGACGCCCCGAGCTCAGTTTCGACGGCGCCATGGTCGGCCAGTGGCGGCCCATGGTGGAGGCGGTGAAGATCTACGCGATCGGCCTGGGCGGCGACAGCGAGGTGCGTTTTGGCGGCGGCGAAGGCCTGGTCATCGGGCCGCGCCGTGTCGTGCCGCTGAGCCTGCTGGCGTACCAGTTTCCGCACGTGCTGGCGGTGCTGGAGCGCCAGCAGAATGAAGCCCCGCACGCCAGCCAGATCCGTTTTGCGCAGCGCCTGCATGCCGATGCGGCGCATCTGGAGCGCCTGCCCGACGACGAACGCGCCGCCTGGGAACGCCTCGCGGCCGGCCCGGTCGACCTGGAGCGCGCGAACATCGAAGAGCGTGGCCTGTCGCGTGCACTGGCGCGGCTGGAGCGCAAGGGGCTGGCTATCTACAGCGGCTTCACGCCGAGTGATGCGGCGCATGTGCTGGGCCTGTCGGGCCACTGGAGCCGGGAGGCGGCGACCTTCGGCGCGCGCATATGGGCGCGCCAGATGCGGCATCTGTACGGCCTGGGCACCTGGAAGATAGGCGACGCCGAAGCGCCCGCGCGCCAGGTGGTGGACAAGGTGATCAGCACGATCTGCCAGAAGCTCATCGAAGCCGGCCTGAACGATGCGGGCCAGCTCAATGAAACCAATGCCGGCAAGATCGCCACGCTGCTCACCGGCATGGTGCTGCAGGGTGCTGCCGGTGGCGAGGCCAGGCCGGTATTCGCGCTGAAGTTCGGGCCCGATCTGCCGCTGGTGGCGGTGGGTGCGCCGGCAGCCAGTTATTACCCTGCGGTGGCCCAGGCGCTCGGTGTGCGGCTGGAGTTGCCGCGGTTTGCCGAGGTGGCCAACGCGGTCGGCGCGGTGTTGGGAGAGGTATCGCAGCGTGTGCACCTGCTGGTGTCGCAGCCGGTGCGCGGCGTGTTCCGGGTGTTTGCCAAGACCGGTCCGCGCGATTTCGACAACGTGGCAGCAGCCGTTATGCATGCGCAGGAACTCGCCTCGGCCGAAGCCCTGGCGCGCGCGCTCGAGGCCGGTGCGCAGACCGCCAGAGTGGAGCTGAGCCAACTCGACAACAAGGTCAACAACGACATCGACGGCGACATGTTCTTCGAAGCGCGCGTGACAGCCACCGCCTCGGGGCCGCCGCGCACGCGCGCGCACGCCGCCGTGCGGCAAGCCGTCGCGGATGCGGGAAATGGCGTCGCGCAGCCATCTTGAGCACGCGCTGGCGGCACACGGCCTGCGCGTGCGGGGTGGTTTCGTGCCCGCTGCGGCCGACGCCTTGCCCGCCTTGCCCGGCGAGGCTGCGCCCGCGGTAGTCTGGATGGTGGGGCAGGTGGGTTCAGAAGTCTGGCCGCACTTTTCAGCGGCGCTTTTCCTGCGCGATGGCCTGCCCGATCCGCTGGATCGCTGGAGCAAATCCATCGGCATTCCTCTGGCGCAAGCTGGGGGCGGCTGCGCGATCTTTCCTTCTGATGGTCCACCGTGGTTTCCGTTCCAGCAGTGGGCACGCCGGGCCGAGCCCGTGGCACCGAGCCCGCTGATGCTGCTGATACATCCGCAACTCGGGATGTGGCACGCCTACCGCTTTGCGCTGGTGTTGCCGTTGCTGGACGCCTGGGATGCTGCGGCGCTTTCCGAAGCGGCGCAAACCTCTGCCACCGATGTGTGCGCTGGCTGCGTTGATCAACCGTGCCTGCAAGCCTGCCCAGTGGGAGCCTTCACCGGTACTCTATATAGAGTGGACGAATGCGCTAGCCACCTGCACGCGACCGAAGGCGCGG
>JANNDB010000692.1:0-1733 GCA_031387285.1 Betaproteobacteria bacterium
CTCCCGATCCTCGCCGCCCTGCTGATCGAGTCGGCGGCACTCGCAACGGCCAGCAGTACGCTGGGCATGAGCGAATGGCACTACCTGTTCAAGCCCCTGACCATGCTGCTGGCGCTGGCGCTCGTTGTGCAGCAGTTTCGCGCGAGGCAGCTGGAAGCCAGAGCGGCCTGGCTGCTGGGCGCCGCCTTGGGCGCCTCGCTGGCGGGCGACATTTTCCTGATGTTGCCGGGCAACCTGTTCATCCCCGGGCTGGCGTCGTTTCTGGTCGCGCACTGCTTCTACATAGCCTTGTTCCGAATCGGGCAGACCTGGTTTCCCATTCGGCGCGCACTGCTTTTGACACTGGGCTTTGGCTTGGCCATGCTGGCCTACCTGTGGAGTGGATTGGCCCCTGCCGTACTCGCCGTTGCCGTGAGTACCTACGTACTGGTGATCGCACTTATGGCTGCGCAGGCGATCGGACGGGCCGTCGTGCTGCGCCAGCCGGCCGCATCGATGGTGGCGTTGGGTGCCTGCATCTTCATGCTGAGCGACAGCCTGATCGCCATCAACCGCTTCGTGGCCCCGGTTCCGTGGGCGCCAATGTGGATACTGGCGACCTACTATGCTGCGCAGGTGCTGATGGTGCTGCATGTGCAGGGCAGAAGGTCGGGGGCCGGCGAATCCGCGGCATGAGCTCTCAGGCCGGTGCAGCCGCCACCGGCGTGGGTTCGTCACGCGCAATCGCGCCATCCACCAGTTCAACCACGCGGTCACAGCGCGCCGCCATGCGCGGATCGTGCGTCACGATCACGAAAGAGGTTCCGCGCTCGGCATGCATGCGGCGCAGCTCGCGGAACACTTCGTCGGAGGACGCCGTATCGAGGTTGCCGGTGGGTTCGTCGGCCAGCACGAGCGGCGGGTCGAGCGCCAGCGCGCGCGCAATCGCGACGCGCTGCTGCATGCCGCCGGACAACTCTGACGGGCGCTTGCCGGCTGCCTTGGCCAGCCCAACCGCCGCCAGCAGGGCATTTGCTTTTTCACGCTGTGTGGCGCTGACCGTGCCGTCGCGTATCAGGAACGGCATGGTCACGTTCTCCAGCGCGGTGAAGGCCGGCAGCAGGTGGTGAAACTGGAATACGAAACCGAGCGTGCTTCGGCGCAACAGCGTCAGCGCAGCGTCGTCCAGTGTTTGCACCGATTGGCCGTCGATACGGTATTGGCCGCTGGTCATGCGTTCGAGCAGCCCGACGATGTTGAGCAAGGTGCTCTTGCCCGAACCCGAAGGCCCGATCAGGGCGACAAACTCCCCATGGTCGATGCGCAGCGTGAGGCCGTGCAGCACCTCTGCCTCGTTCGGCATGCCGATGTTGTAGCGCTTGGTGACGCCATCCAGTTCGATCAGGGGTTGGCCGGACGGTTCGCGCGCCATGGTGTCAGATACGGATCGCCTGGGCCGGGTCCATTGCGGCGGCACGGCGCGCCGGCGCGATGGCGGCCAGCACGCCGCACACGCTGGCAATCAGCGCCACCTGCCATGCCAGGCTGGATGGCAGCGTGATCTCGAAGAGTGGCAGTCCATCCGAGCCACGCACAAAGGCCGTGAACAGGGTGATCATCAGCAGCGCCAGCAACAGGCCGAATACCGAGCCCACCGCGCCGACAATCCCGCCTTGCACCAGAAACACGCGAATGATCTGCCCGCGCGTTGCGCCCATGGCGCGCAGAATGCCGATTTCGCGCCGCTTCTGCAC
>JANNDB010000033.1:0-2105 GCA_031387285.1 Betaproteobacteria bacterium
ATGCGCAAGCAGGAGCTGATGTTTGCCATCATCAAGAAGCGCGCGCGCACGGGTGAGCAGATCATTGCCGACGGCGTGCTGGAGATTCTCCCGGACGGTTTTGGATTCCTGCGCAGCCCGGACACGAGCTACACAGCCAGCACCGACGACATCTACATCAGCCCGAGCCAGGTGCGCCGCTTCAATCTGCATACCGGCGACATGATCGAGGGCGAAGTGCGCACGCCCAAGGACGGTGAGCGCTACTTTGCCCTGAACAAGCTCGACAAGGTCAACGACGGCGGACCGGAAGACAACAAGCACAAGGTGATGTTCGAGAACCTGACGCCGTTGTTTCCGAAGGTGCAGATGAAGCTCGAGCGCGACATCAAGAGCGACGAGAACGTTACCGGGCGCGTCATCGACATCATCGCGCCCATTGGCAAGGGCCAACGCGCGCTGCTGGTGGCGCCACCCAAGAGTGGCAAGACGGTGATGATGCAGCACATGGCACACGCCATCGCCGCCAATTACCCGGAAATCCACATGATGGTTTTGCTGGTGGACGAGCGCCCCGAGGAAGTGACCGAAATGCAGCGAACGGTCAAGGGCGAAGTGATTGCCTCGACCTTCGATGAGCCGGCCGCCCGCCACGTGCATGTGGCTGAGATGGTGATCGAGCGCGCCAAGCGCCTGGTGGAACTGAAGAAGGACGTGGTCATCCTGCTCGACTCCATCACACGCCTGGCCCGCGCCTACAACAACGTCGTTCCCTCGTCCGGCAAGGTGCTCACCGGAGGTGTCGACTCCAATGCCCTGCAGCGCCCCAAGCGCTTTCTGGGCGCGGCCCGCAACGTCGAGGAAGGCGGCTCGCTGACCATCATCGCCACGGCGCTGGTGGATACCGGAAGCCGCATGGACGAGGTGATATTTGAAGAGTTCAAGGGAACCGGCAATTCGGAAATCCACCTGGACCGGCGCCTGTACGAGAAGCGCGTGTTCCCCTCGATCCAACTCAACCGCAGCGGCACGCGCCGCGAGGAATTGCTATTGGCCCCGGAAATCCTGCAAAAGACGCGCATCCTGCGCCAGTTTCTCTACAACATGGACGAAGTCGAGGCCATGGAACTTGTGCTCAAGCAGATGAAGGCGACCAAGAACAACGTCGAGTTCTTCGACCAGATGCGCCGCGGCGGTTGAGAGCACCAGCAATCGTGCGATAATAGAAGGCTTGTCGCCAAGTACGTCGGAACTGGTATTGCACATCGGCTTGTGCAAGGTCCTGCGCGGCTGGTGCGTTTGAAAGGCCAACACCATGAAATCGGGAATTCACCCCAACTACCGCGAAGTCTGCTTCGTGGACCTGTCCAACAATTTCAAGTTCGTCACACGCTCGTGTGCCAACACCAAGGAAATGATCAAGATGGAAGACGGCCGTGAGCTGCCGCTCTACAAACTTGATACCTCCAGCGAGTCGCACCCGTTCTATACGGGAACCCAGAAGTCCGTGGACAACATGGGTGGCCGCGTCGAGAAGTTCCGCAACCGCTTCGGCAAGCCAGCCGCCAAGTAGGCACGACGCCAATCAAGCATCAGGGCAGCCCGGGAAACCGTGCTGCCCTGATGCATTTTGAGGGCAAGCTGGCGCGCAACACACCAACGTGAATCAACCGACCCCCGCCATCGTCAGCCAGGGCGCCGCGCGCCGGCTCCCGCGCCTCGCGCTGCTCCTGTTGTGCCTGGCGTACATGCTGCCTGGCCTGGTCGCGCGTGCGCCCTGGAAGAGCGCGGACATGGCGAGTTTTGGCTACATGCTGGAATTGGCGCGCGGCCAGACCAGCTGGATGGATCCTCGCCTGTTGGGCTTGCGGCCGGAAGCGGATGGCCTGCTGGCCTACTGGCTTGGCGCCTGGGCGATTCGGATCAGCCCGGCCTGGCTGGAGCCGGCCATGGCGGCCCGGCTGCCTTTTTTCATGCTGCTGGGGATGGCTTTGGCTGCGACCTGGTACGCGGCCTACCACCTTGCACGCAGTCCGCGAGCGCAACCCGTCGCTTTTGCCTTTGGTGGCGAGGCCCTGCCCACCGACTACGCCCGTGCCATTGCAGACGGCGCCCTGCTGGCCCTG
>JANNDB010000702.1:0-3654 GCA_031387285.1 Betaproteobacteria bacterium
GCAAGCCGGGCGTCTGCTGCACCATGGCGCAAGCCGCGCGGCAGCGACACACCGGGCACTGGAACAGGTGTTCGACGGGCGCATCCGGATCGCGGCGGTCGAGGGTCACTGGGTGGCACTGCCAACGCCATGACAGGGGGAACGCGCAGCATGGGGCTGGCGGCGAGCGACATCGTCAACCTGCGCGTGGCGCTGCATTGGCGCGCGCGCCCAGCCTGGACCGCGTGTTCGATGGCCTGGCGGACTATGTTGAACAACTCTTTGCGCCAGGCGTGCTGGCGTCTCTCATTGAATGAACCTTGTCATGGCTTACCCCCTTCCCCCCGTTCCCGACATCACCGATCTGCAGCACCGCCTGGCACTGCAGACACAGCTCGACAACAAGACCAAGCCGCTGGGTTCCCTCGGCCAGCTGGAAACGCTGGCACGACAGCTGGGTGAAATCCTGCAATCCGGCGCGCCGGTACTGGACCAGCCGCAGTTGCTCGTCTTTGCTGGCGACCACGGCCTGGCGGCGCAAGGCGTCTCGGCCTATCCCCGCGACGTGACCTGGCAGATGGTGGAGAACTTCCTCGCGGGGGGCGCGGCGGTGAGTGTGCTGGCGCGCCAGCACGGCGTTGCCCTGACCGTGGTCGATTGCGGTGTGCGGCACGACTTCGTGCAGCCCGGCCAGGCGGCCCGGCCGGGCCTGCTGGTGCGCAAGATTGCCGCCGGCACTGCGGACGCCAGCCAGCAGCCGGCCATGACGGCAGCGCAGTGTGACGCAGCGATCGCCCAAGGCGCGGCGATCATGGATGCATTGCCTGGCAACGTGCTGCTGCTCGGAGAGATGGGCATTGGCAATACCTCGGCCGCCGCGCTGCTGTTGTCGCGCCTGGCCGGGATCGACATAGCTCAGTGCACAGGTGCCGGTACCGGGCTGGATGCAGAAGCAATTCTGCGCAAGACCGGCGTGCTGGCTGGCGTTTTGCAAAAGCATGCGCAGGCCCTCTCACCGTTGCAGGCGATGGCGGCCTTCGGCGGCTTCGAAATGGCGACCATGCTCGGCACGGTGTTACAGGCGGCGCAGGAACGGCGTGTCATCGTGGTGGACGGTTTCATCACCAGTGCCGTCGTGCTGGTCGCGCAAGCGCTGCGGCCGCATGTGCTGCAGCGCTGTGTATTCGCGCACCGCTCGGGCGAGAAGGCGCATGGCCTGATGCTGGAGCGGATGGGCGTGCGGCCGCTGCTCGATCTCGGTTTGCGCCTGGGTGAGGGTTCAGGTGCGGTGCTGGCCTGGCCGCTGCTGCAGTCGGCCTGCCTGATACTGCGCGAGATGGCCAGTTTTGCGGCGGCGGGGGTGGATGGGCCGGTGAGGGTGGAGGCTTCGAGGTAGGCTGCGTATTCCTTGGCTGCCAGAAGCTACTTGGCATTGCTCTGCAACTTTAGCAGTGGATCGCCGGTACGGTTCGTTAAGATGCTTCGCAGACCAGACTGATCGAAGCATGAAACTGATCGACAACATCAACGAGTTGCTGGGCGACGAGGAGTTCGTCAAACTGCTGGCCAAACGGGAACCATTGCGCGCGGTATTCCGCGATGCGGGTTTTTCCAGTGACAGTGTGAAGATCAATGTGGAGCAAATCTTCAAGCTGATGAGCCCTGGCACCGAAGTCAGGACGATTTGAAGTGGTTGAGGTCAGCACCAAGCTTGGTACGCGCAGGTCGCTAAGGTAGGTTCCCAAAGAAGAATAAAAAGAATGCACCCAAAGAATGGATATTTGTAACTTATTGATTTAATTGATGTTTTGTGGAAACGTCCGAGAAATGGGGCTTGATATGCGTTTGACACCTGCACAAATTGCCGACATTCGCACCAGCATTAGCCAACTGGCGGGCCATGCTGCCCGGGTCTGGCTATTTGGTTCGCGTGTGCGTGATGATGCTCGGGGTGGGGATGTTGACTTGCTTGTGGAGTTGGACGAGGCTGTGGCTGAACCGGCTCAACTGGCGGCCCGGCTTGCCGGGCGCGTATCTCGTGCCATGCATGGCCGCAAGGTCGATGTGCTGATCAAAGCCCCCAATCTGAAGTTATTGCCGATTCACTCCATCGCACTCGCAGAAGGCATACGTCTATGAAACTCACAAACTCACAGACGGCCCGCCTGGAATTCCTGGCGCGTGTGACAAATAAGGAGTGCCAGCATTTGCTGGATACCGATGGCCGCTTGTTTGGCAACCTGTTCACCATTGAAGAAGCGGAAAAAATTGAATCGGATCCCGTTCTGGCCGAGCGGCTGGATGCGTTTGTGGCGCGTTTTGGGCGTTTGCAAGACACGGTGGGCGACAAATTGCTGCCGGCCTTGCTGACCGCCTTGGCCGAGAAGCCAGGGCCAGCTATTGACAACCTGGACAAAGCTGAAAAATTGGGCCTGATGGAATCTGCTGACGGCTGGATTGAAATGCGCCGCCTGAGAAACCAGATGGTGCATGAATACATTGAAGACCTGGCGGTGCTGGCTAGTGCGCTGCGCAGCGGACACGCCTTTGTGCCTGTGCTGGTGGCTGCTTCCAAACGCTGCGTAGCGGAGGCCGGGAGACTGCTGGCTGCCAACGCGGCATCACCCTCCTCAAATCAATGAAGCTGAAATTCAAGAAGCTGGGTTTCCAGACCAACGCCGTTGAAGCCGTGGCAGATTGCTTTGCCGGACAACCCAAGCGCGAGGGCCTGAGCTACCGCATGGACCCGGCCGCGCGGTGGATGCCGGCGGTCAGGCCGTAGCCGCACTGGATACGGCGGGCTTCAAAAATGCCGATCTGGCTTTGACGCCAGGCCAGGTGCTGGAAAACATTCATACCGTTCGCCCGCCCATGCTGACCTTCTTCCGCCACTACCTGCTCGCCCTGCAGTTCTTCACCCGCATTCCGGTCACCGGCCGCCTGGCCGAGTGGGTGGGTTTCAGCCCGGCCATGTTGCGCGCCAGCGCGGCGCATTTCCCTGGTGTGGGCTGGCTGGTGGGCGGCGCCGTGGCCTTGTTCAGCGCCGGGTTGTGGACGCTGATGCCTGACACCCCGTTCACGCCACTGGCGGTGGCGGTGCTGGGCACGGTGGCGAGCGTGTTGCTGACCGGGGCCTTCCACGAAGACGGGCTGGCCGACGTGGCCGACGGGCTGGGTGGCAGCAATGACCGTGCGCGCAGCCTTGAGATCATGAAGGACTCGCGCGTCGGCGCCTTTGGCGCGCTGGCCCTGGTGCTGGTGCTGCTCGCCAAGGTGTCCCTGTTGGCGGTGGTGGGGGCGGTCGACAACATGGCGATGCTCACCGGCTTGTTCGCCGCCCATGTGTGCTCGCGCCTCTTTCCCTTGTTCCTGATTGCCGCGCTGCCGCATGTGGGCGACGAGGCCGGCTCCAAATCCAAACCACTCGCAGACCAGATCAGCCGTGCGAGCCTGTTGACGGCCAGCGTGTGGGTTGTACTCGCGCTGGTCGCGATGGCGCTGATCGGGCAGGGCGACGCCATCGCTGTGCCGCTGGCCAGCGCCACTCTGGCCGCCTTGTGGATGGGGCGCTGGTTCGCGCGGCGCCTGCAGGGGTTCACCGGGGACTGCCTGGGCGCCACCCAGCAGGTGTGTGAGGTGGCATGGTATCTGGGCCTGGTGTTGTGGCTGTGAGTC
>JANNDB010000149.1:0-2773 GCA_031387285.1 Betaproteobacteria bacterium
CCGTCACAACCTTCTTTCTGAATGCCGGGCAAACCGCTCAGGAACTTGTCGGTGACATCCTTTCCCAGGCCCTCTTTGCGAAAGCTGCTACCGGGAATGTCGAGGCGTTCGGTGCGCTGCAGGGTGGTACCGTCGGCTTCGAAGTAGCGCATCTCAAAAGAGGCCACTTCGGCGTCGTGGATCTTTCCCAGGTTGTGGTTGATCCGCGTGACTTCCACCCACGTCGCATCCGGCGTCACCATGCGCCAGGACACCAGGTTATCAAGTGCCGTTCCCCACAGGACGGCCTTCTTGCCACCGGCGTTCATGGCGATGTTGCCACCAACACAGGACGCCTCGGCCGAGGTCGGGTCGACCGCAAACACATACCCGGCGCGCTCGGCTGCGTCCGATACCCGCTGGGTGACAACGCCAGCTTCGGTCCAGATAGTGGGAACCGGCTTGTCGAGGCCGGGCAGTTGCATCAGCTCGACCTCACCCATGGTCTCGAGCTTCTCGGTATTGATGACCGCGCTCTTCCACGTAAGCGGGCAGGCGCCACCTGTGTAACCGGTGCCGCCGCCCCGGGGGATGACGGTGAGGCCAAGCTCTATGCAACCCTGGACCAGGCCAGCCATCTCGGCCTCGGTGTCCGGCGTGAGGACGACGAACGGGTACTCCACACGCCAGTCGGTCGCGTCCGTCACGTGCGACACACGGCTCAGGCCGTCGAACTTGATGTTGTCCTTGGCGGTACGGCGGCCGAACTGGCGCAAGCTGCGTTGTCGCAACTGGTGCACTTCGGCAAATCCTGCGTCAAAGGCGGCAACTGCCTCTCGCGCCGACTTGAGCAATACGCCGACCATGGCGTCGCGCTGGCGATCCAGGTCAGGCGTGCGTCGCTTCTCGATCTCACCCAGGCGGTGCCGCAGGGCTTCCACCAGCAGGCGGCGCCTTTTCGGGTTGTCCAGCAGATCGTCCTGCAGGTAAGGATTGCGCTGTACTACCCAGATGTCCCCAAGAACCTCATACAGCATGCGGGCCGATCGGCCGGTGCGCCGCTCATCGCGCAACTGCAACAGCGTGTCCCAGGCGGCAACCCCGAGCAGGCGGATGACGATCTCGCGATCGGAAAACGAGGTGTAGTTATAGGGTATTTCGCGGATGCGATCCCCACCTGGGTGGACCCGCCCGGCAGGCATCAGGTGTTCGGGGCGAATCGGGGCATTCATTGCAGTTGATATTACCGCAGTGCAGCATTTTCCTTGGTGCAGCGGGGCCAACTTATGGAAATCCCTCTATGGCAAGTCCTGTCAAGCGTGTCTAATACTGTAGTCAACAAGGCGTCACACGAACTCGCCATGCTTTGCCATTCATTCAAGGAGTACCCATGAGAACCACAGTCACCGCCGTTGCGTTGGCCGCCCTGACCGCTTTGTCTGCCCATGCCCAAACCGAGATCCAATGGTGGCACTCGATGACTGCAGTCAACAATGTGGTGGTCAACGATCTGGCCAATAGTTTCAACGCCAGCCAAAAGGCGTACAAGGTCGTCCCGACCTTCAAGGGCGTCTACGACGAGTCCTTTGCGGCAGCGGTCGCCGCTTTCCGCGCAGGCAATGCGCCGCACATTCTTCAGGTATTCGAAGTCGGCACCGCTACCATGATGGCCAGCACAGGCGTGTCGGTTCCGGTTGGCAAGATCATGAAGGACTCTGGCGAGAAGTTCGACCCCAAGTCTTTCGTGTCGGCGGTGGCTGGTTATTACACGGCGCCGAGCGGCGAGATGCTCAGTTTCCCGTTCAACAGTTCGACCACTGTCTTCTACTTCAACAAGGATGCCTTCAAGGCGGCCGGCATCGATACCAGCAAGCCACCCGGCACCTGGCCCGAGGTGGCTTTGGCAGCCGCAAAACTCAAGGCCAGTGGCCACAAGTGCCCGATCACCATCGCCTGGCAGGGCTGGACGCAGCTGGAGAGTTTCTCGGCGTGGCACAACGTCGAGTTCGCCACCAAGGGCAATGGCCTGCAGGGAATGGACGCCCGGTTGAAGGTCAACTCGCCGCTGCATGTGCGGCATATTGAAAATCTGGCCAATATGGCCAAACAGGGTCTGTTTGTCTACAAGGGCCGCGCCAACGTGCCCGAAGCCAGCTTCATTTCCGGCGAATGCGCCATGACGACCACCTCCACCGGTTTCTATGGCAATGTCAAGGCCAATGCCAAGTTCGATTGGGGCCTGGCACCACTGCCGTACTATCCCGATGTACCCGGTGCTCCGCAGAACACGATCATTGGTGGCGCCAGCCTGTGGGTCATCTCTGGAAAGAAGGCTGACGAATACAAGGGTGTTGCGCAGTTCTTCAATTATTTGTCCAACCCCGAAGTTCAGGCGGCAACGCACCAGCGCACCGGTTACCTGCCGATCACCACGGCCGCGTTCCAGCTCACTGAGAAATCAGGTTTCTATCAGAAAAACCCCGGCTCGGACGTGGGCGTGAATCAGATGATCCGCAAGACCACGGACAAGTCGCGCGGCATTCGCCTGGGTAACTACGTACAGATCCGCACCATCGAGGACGAAGAACTTGAGCAGGTCTGGGCTGGCAAGAAGTCCGCCAAGGAGGCGCTGGATTCGATCGTGCAGCGTGGCAACGAGTTGCTCGACCGATTTGAGAAAGCCAACAGCAAGAAGAAGTAAGCGGCATGCCGGGGAGCACGCGGCTGAGGTTGAGGCGCTGAACGCATGCGATGGAAAAACGCGTAGTTTTCCGCTCGGGCTGGCTGCCCTGGG
>JANNDB010000155.1:0-1539 GCA_031387285.1 Betaproteobacteria bacterium
TCGACGGCCGTCAGGTCGGCCAGGCACAACTCGGTCTGGATGACTTCGATGTCGGAGATCGGGTCCACCTTGCCGGCCACGTGGATCACGTTGTCGTCCTCGAAGCAGCGCACCACGTTGATGGTGGCGTCGGTCTCGCGGATATGGGCCAGGAACTTGTTGCCCAGGCCTTCACCGGTGCTGGCGCCGGCCACCAGGCCGGCAATATCCACGAATTCGACAATAGCGGGCACGACCCGTTCCGGCACCACGATGGCCGCCAGTTGCGCGAGCCGCGGGTCCGGCAGTGCGACCACGCCCACATTGGGTTCGATGGTGCAGAACGGATAGTTCTCGGCCGCGATGCCGGCCTTGGTCAGGGCATTGAACAGGGTCGATTTGCCCACGTTGGGCAAACCCACAATGCCACACTTCAAACTCATGCAATACCCCTGAAAACAGGGTGGCAAGTGTAAGCCATGCCCTTGCGCCCGCGCCGTGCGCGGCCTTAACCGAAGCGGAAGTTGCCTCCCAGCGGCTGGCCCACGCGCAGCACGTGGTCGATGCCTTCAATGATGATGGCATTCATGCCAAAGGTGATGGCGCCATTCACGCGGGGATCCTGGCGGTAGCCTTGCAGGGTGTCGTTGACCTCCGGGCTGCTGAGCGCTGTCTTCGGGTCGATGTTGGGAATGGGGCAGCGGGCGCAGGGCTTGACCGGCCGCAGGTGGGTGGTGCCTTCGCCGGTGGTGATATGCAGGCCCTCCAGCCGGTCCTCGTCGTGTTCGCCCAATCCTCCGAGAACAATGTTGGGCCGAAACCGCTCCATCGTGATAGCTGCCGCACCGCTTTTCTGCAGCCGCTGGTTCAGGCCGTCGAGTGAGGCCGTGCTGATGACCAGCACCGGAAAGCCGTCGCAAAACTGGTTCTGCGCGGCCAGCCCGCCAGTCCATTTCATGCTGGACAGGCGTTCCTGCTCCGGGTCGAACCGAACCAACCGATAGGCCGGGTTGGCGCTGCGCGTGGCAGCGTCGTCGGGCGCCAGGAAGTCGCTGAACCACTGCGCGGCCAGGTCGCCCATGTCGTATGCCTTGACCTCGTCGTCCCAGACTCTGGCGCGGGTGGGCTGTTCCACAGTATCGATTTTCAGGTGCAGGGCCAGCATGCCGGGCGCCCGCAACACCACGTCTTCGCTGCGCAACTGGGGCCGTATCAGGGCCATGCGTGGCAACTCGCGCTGCGAGACGAAGTCACCGTCCCGGTCCACCAGCATCCAGGCACGGTCCAGGTCCAGCCCGGTTTCAGTCAGTACCGCCTCCTGTACTTCCACGCCGGCACAGGATTTGATCGGGTAGACAAACAGGCGCTCGATGCGGGCCTGCACGTCGAATGCAGGAGGGGCAGGGTTGGATGGTTCAGACACGATGGAGGGGCGATGCGCGCAATGAGGTATCGCCGATTTTCACCGGCTTTTACAATGTGCTGCATGACAAGGCCGTTGGATGTATGTGTGCGGGGTGACGGCATCGTCGGCCATGTGCTGGCTTTGCTGCTGGCACG
>JANNDB010000157.1:0-12717 GCA_031387285.1 Betaproteobacteria bacterium
CGTGTTCTGCGCCGGCAACCATACTTCCAGATCGTGTGTGCGGGCGGCGCTCGGGCCCATGTCGCCGGTGCACAGCGCCATCACGCGGTACGGCAGGCCGAGCTTCTGCAGGATGGCCTCGGCATGGCGCGTCATGTCTTCCAGCGCCTCGTAGCTTTTCTCGGGATGCACGATCTGCACCATTTCGACCTTGTCGAACTGGTGCTGGCGGATCATGCCGCGGGTGTCGCGGCCGTAGCTGCCGGCCTCCGACCGAAAACAGGGCGTGTGCGCGGTCAGGCGCATGGGCAAGTCGGCCTCTGTCAGCAATACGTCGCGCACAAAGTTCGTGAGCGTCACTTCGCTGGTCGGGATCAGGTAGAGCGCAGCGTTATCGGCGGCCTCGGCACCCTCCTGCCCACCCTTCCTGGCCGCAAAAAGCTCGCCCTCGAACTTTGGCAGCTGCCCGGTTCCACGCAGCGTGTCGGCGTTCACGATATAGGGGGTGTAACACTCGGTATAGCCGTGCTCCGAGGTTTGGACGTCGAGCATGAATTGGGCCAACGCGCGGTGCAGCCGCGCGATCGGGCCCTTCATGACGGTGAAGCGGGCGCCAGCCAGCTTGACACCCATGTCGAAATCGAGTCCCAACGGGGTGCCCAGATCCACATGGTCACGCACCGTAAAGTCCATTTTTGCCGGCGTGCCCCAGCTGCGCAACACCACGTTGCCGGTCTCATCGGCACCCACTGGAACACTGCTGTGGGGCAGGTTGGGCACTGAAAGCAGCAACGCCTGCAGGTCGGCCTGAATCTGGTCCAGGCGAGCGGCAGACGCCTCCAGGGCGCCTTTCAGCCCGGAAACCTCGGCCATTGCCGCATCCGCCTCGGCCTGACCCGCCGCACCGCGCGCCTTGAGCTGCCCGATCTGCTTGCTCAGGCTGTTGCGCCTGGCCTGCAGTTCCTCGGTGCGGGTCTGTATGGTCTTGCGTTCGGACTCCAGCGCTGTGAAGCTCGCGACGTCGAGGAAGGCTTGGGGTGTCTTGCGGGTCTCGAGCCGGGCCACTACATGCCCGAGATCCTTGCGCAGCAGATTGATGTCCAACATGCCGGCATTTTAGACAGTGGGCTATTGCCGCAATCCCTTGGGCAACGGAAACTTCGTCGTCTCCGTGATGCCGGGCAGCGTACGCACGGACACGGCGCCCAGTTCCTTGATGCGATCGATCACCTGGCGCACCAGCACTTCGGGTGCGGACGCGCCGGCCGTCAAGCCAACCCGCTGACGCCCTTCAAACCAGGCTGCCTGCAACTCGTCGGCGCTGTCGACCATGAAGCTGGTGGTCCCCAGCATGTTCGCCAACTCGCTCAGCCGGTTGCTGTTGGAGCTGGTCGGGCTGCCCACCACGATGACGATGTCCACCTGCGGACTCATGAACTTGACCGCGTCCTGGCGGTTCTGCGTGGCATAACAGATGTCCTGCTTTTTCGGCTCGCGTACCAACGGAAAGCGCGCCTTCACCGCGGCGGCGATCTCGGCGGCGTCATCCACACTCAGTGTGGTCTGTGTGACCACCGCCAGCTTTTCGCTTTGGGATGGCTGCACGCCAGCCACATCGGCGACGTCCTCGACCAGGTGAATGCCGGACTCGAGCTGCCCCATGGTGCCTTCCACCTCGGGGTGGCCCTTGTGGCCGATCATGATGAACTCGTAACCTTCCTTGTGCAGCTTGGCCACTTCCACGTGCACCTTGGTCACCAGCGGGCAGGTGGCGTCGAAGATGGTGAATCCGCGCCGGCGCGCCTCGTCATGGATGGCGCGGCTTACCCCGTGCGCCGAAAAGACCAGCGTCGCGTTGGGCGGCACATCGGCCAGCTCCTCTATGAATATGGCGCCCTTGGCCTTCAGGTCGTTCACCACATAGGTGTTGTGCACGATCTCATGGCGCACATAGATCGGCGAGCCGAACTTCGCGAGCGCACGTTCCACGATCTCGATCGCCCGGTCCACGCCGGCGCAGAAGCCGCGCGGTTCCGCCAGCACGATTTCCTGCGGAGCCACCGCCAGCGTCAGAAGAAGCGTCGGCTTGCTCACAGGATGCCAATCACCTGGACTTCGAATTCCACCGGCGCGCCTGCCAGGGGATGGCTGAAGTCGAACAACACCGCGCCACCGGACTCCGCGCCATCCACGCGCAGCACCGCACCCGCGTAACTCCCTTGTCCGTCTGGCGTGGGGAACTGCACCACGTCACCGACCCGGTAGGTTTCCGCCCGGTCGCCAAAGGTATCGAGCAACTTGCGCGCCACCCACTGCTGCATGGCGGGCTGACGCTCGCCAAACGCCACGCCAACAGGCAATTGGTAGACGGCGCGATGTCCCTCCTGCATACCCAGCAGGCATTGCTCCATCGCCGGTGCCAGTTGCCCGGACCCGAGTGAAAGGGTGGCCGGTTTACCCACAAAAGTGTTGATGATGTCGCCATTTGGTCCCCCCAAACGGTAATGCAGCGTCAGAAACGAGCCGGGCTGGACGATGGCGGGGGTGGTCGGCATGAAAGTCTCTATAAACTGGTCGCATTGTAGAAAGCCGCAGCGCCAGCCCCAGGCGGACTGCGGCCATTCAAGACGATGCTGCTCAAGGACCTGCCCCCCGACACCCTGCCGCGAGAAAAACTGCTCGCGCGGGGCGCGGGCGCTTTAAGCGACGCGGAGCTGCTGGCCCTGCTGCTGCGTACCGGGATTCCCGGCAAGAACGTGTTGCAGATGGCGCATGAACTGCTGCAGCTGCGGCCCAACAGCACCGGACACTGCGGTTTTGACGGCGTAGCCGGCCTGCTCAATGCCTCGGCCGCGGACCTGCAGCAGGTGAAAGGCCTGGGGCCTGCCAAACGCGCCGAGCTGCTTGCCGTGCTGGAGCTGGCGCGACGCGCCCTGGCCCAGCAACTGCGCGAGCGGGAGGTGTTTGCCGCGCCGCAGGCCGTGAAGCAATACCTGCAGCTGCACCTTGCGGCCAAGCCGCACGAGGTGTTCGCGGTGTTGTTTCTGGACGTGCAGAATCGCCTGCTCGCCATGGAGGAGCTGTTTCGCGGCAGCCTGACCCAGACCAGCGTCTATCCACGGGAAGTGGTGCTGCGCGCACTGCACCACCAGTGCGCCGCCGTGGTACTGGCGCACAACCATCCAAGTGGTTCCGTTCAACCCTCCCGGGCGGATGAGGCGCTTACACAGACCCTCAAGGCCGCGCTCGCGCTGGTGGACGTGCGCGTGCTCGACCATGTGATCGTCGGTGCAGGTGAGGCCTTGTCGATGGCGGAGCGGGGGCTGGTGTGAGCCGCCGGGCCGCTCCCAAGGCTCACGGCTGCGAAGCCCGCAGGGCGGAGCATTCCTGATGAAGGCACGTTCAGCGCCGGTGCGCTCGCTCTCCGATCTGAAAGGCGTCAAGAGCGCCATCAGCGCACGCCAGCAGCAGGAAGCCGAACAGACTGCGTTGCGCGAACAGGAGCGGGTGCGCGTGGAGCAGGAGAACAACCTGTTTCAGCGCGCCGCCGGCAAGGTGCAGGCCATCCCGGCCCACAGCCGGGCTCCTGCATCGCAGGCCCGGCCCAGCCCCGAGCCGCGCCAGTTCCAGCGCGACGAAGCGGCAGCGCTGGCCGAGACGCTCAGCGACGAGTTCGACGTGAGCACCCTGCTCGATATCGACGACCAGATGAGTTTTCGGCAAAGCGGCATTGGCAGCGACGTGACCCGCAAGCTGCGCCGCGGCCATTGGAGCATCCAGCGTGTGCTGGACCTGCACGGCCTGCGCAGCGACGAGGCGCGCAGTGCGCTGGGCGCCTTCATCCGCGAAGCCACCCTGCACGGCATCCGCTGTGTACGCGTTGTGCATGGCAAGGGACTCGGATCGCCGGGCAAGGCGCCGGTGCTGAAGAACAAGGTGCACGCCTGGCTCGTGCAAAAGAAGGAAGTGCTGGCCTTTGTGCAGGCGCGCCCGGCCGACGGCGGCGCCGGTGCAGTCGTGGTGCTCTTGGCGAGCGTGCCAGCGGACTGACTACAAGGAACATCCACCATGCAGGCAGACACCATTAGCGACCGTGGCAACCCGGGGCCAGCCCCCGCCGCCAGCCTGTTGCGGGATCTGTGGCGGCTGGGCGGCATGGACGAAGCCGCGCTCGCCCATGTGGCGCTCAGTGGCGCCGAGCCCGTTCTTCCAACGTCCTTTGCCGTCGGCACACAGCCCAGGTAGCGATCGCCGCCGCCGCACTGGCTGCGGCGGAGCTGCGCCATGCGCGCGGGCAGGCACGCCAGACAGTCGCGCTGGACATGCTGCATGCGGCGCAGGAATGCAGCAGCTGGTTCAGCCTGAACGGTGTGGTGCCGCCGGTGTGGGACAAGTTCTCCGGGCTGTACGCCTGTGGGCCCGAAGGCCGGGGCGGCTGGGTCCGCATCCATGCCAACTTCCAGCACCACCGCGAAGGCGTATTGCGTCTGCTCGGTTGCCCGGGCAGCGACTCGGCGCAACGCGCGGATGTCGAAGCCGCGCTGCGGTCCTGGAACGCCGTGGACTTCGAGGACGCCGCGGCGCAAGCCGGCCTCGTCGTGGCTGCCGTGCGCAGCTTCGAGGAATGGGACGCGCACCCGCAAGCCCGGGCCGTGGCCGCCCTGCCACTGATCAACATGGAGCGCATCGCTGACGCGCCGCCGCGCATGCTGGCGCCACTGGCGCCAAACGATCGCCCCTTGCAGGGCGTGCGCGTGCTCGATCTGACGCGCGTACTGGCCGGCCCGGTGGCCGGGCGCACGCTCGCCGCCTACGGCGCCGACGTGATGCTGGTCAACGCGCCGCATTTGCCCAATATCGATTCGATTGCCGAAACCAGCCGCGGCAAACTCTCGGCGCTGGTTGACCTGCAAACCGATGGCGGACGCGCCGACCTGGAGCAACTGGTACGCCGCTGCAACATATTCGTGCAGGGCTACCGGCCCGGGGCCTTGGCCGCGCGCGGTTTTGCGCCGCAGGACACCGCCCGCATGTGCCCGGGCATCGTGCACGTGTCGCTCAGCGCCTACGGCCATGTCGGCCCCTGGTCGGAACGGCGCGGCTTCGACTCGCTGACACAGACCAGCACCGGATTCAATGTCGCCGAGGCCAGCGCCGCCCATGCAACGCAACCCAAGGCCCTGCCAGTCCAGATCCTCGACCACGCCAGCGGCTTTCTGATGGCGTTCGCAGCGCAGGCCGCGCTCATGCGCCAGATGCGCGAAGGCGGCAGCTGGCATGTGCAGGTATCGCTGGCCCGCACCGCCCAGTGGCTGCGCGCCATGGGCCGCCTGCCCGATGGCCTGCGCACTCCCATGCCATCCCTGGATGAGCGCAAGGAAGCCTGCGACAGCGGATTCGGGACACTGGTCGCGATCCGGCACGCAGCGCGACTGTCGGACACCCCGGCGCACTGGAGCCGCCCTTCCATGCCGCCCGGCAGCCACCCGCCGCGCTGGCCTTGACACCCACCGCCGGCTGCGCGCGCACACGCTTCGGCTGGCGAAACGGCGCCGCTGCAAGAGCACGCCCCCGTCACAATACCGGTTGATGTCCCGATTCGCATCGTTGTTCCAGCTCGCCGGCCTCGATCCGGCGGTACAGGCAAGTTTTCGCCGGGAGCAATTGACCGAGTTGACGCTGCCCATGGCGCTGAGCCTGATGGAGGGCGGGTTCGTAGCCGTGGTGGCGGCAAAAACCTTCAACGTGCCGCCCTGGGTCATCGCAGTGATCTCGGCCGCACCGATGTTCGGCAACCTTTCCAGCTTCGTCTGGAACCGCATCGCAGCAGCACGCCCGAAGGTTCCGATGGTCGGTGTGCTGCAGGCTCTGGTGCTGCTGTGTGTGCTGGCCATCGCCCTGAGCCCGCGCACCGCGACCGGTACCTGGATCGTGCTGGGCAGTGTGGTCCTGAGCCGGCTGCTGATTGCCGGCATCGTCACCGTGCGCAGCGTGGCCTGGAGCCTCAACTACGAACGCTCCCTGCGCGCGCGCGCCACTGCCAGGCTACAGGCGCTCTCGAGCCTGATGCTGGTGCTGACCACCAGTGTTGCCGGCCTGATCCTGGACGCGCATCCGACCAACTTCCGCTGGATCTACGGCGCGGGCGCCGTGCTGGGTTGCCTCGGTGTGTGGGCCTTCAGTGGCGTCAGCGTGCTGGGCGAAAAGCGCCACCAGGTGCTGGAGCGGCGCGGGCAGCGCGACCCCTCGGACCGCAACGCTTTTTTTGCCATACTGCGTGCCGACCGGCGGTATGCGCGTTACCAGTTGCACCAGTTCACTTCGGGCGCCGCGGCGATGATGCTGGAGCCGCCGCTGGTGTTCCTGGTCTCCAAGCAGATCGGCGCCAGCTATTTCGCCAGCATTGGCGTGATGATGCTGATTCCGTTTCTGCTCAATCTGGCCACGCTGCAGATCTGGGCGCGCTACCTGGACCGTGTCCACGTGGCGCAGTTTCGCGCCCAGCAAAACGCGCTGTGGGTGATCGGGATTCTGGTGATGTTCCTTGGCGCCTGGCAGCTTTCGCTGGCATGGCTGGTGGTCGGGCGCATCCTGACGGGTATCACCAACGGGGGCGGGACGCTGGCGTGGCAGCTGGGCCACAACGATTTTGCACCACGCGAGCAGCTTTCCGCCTATATGGGCATCCATGTGACGCTGACCGGCGTGCGCGGTGCCTTCGCGCCGTTCCTGGGTATGGCCTTGTATGTCGGCTGGGACCGAATCGGCTGGTTACCGGCGAGCGGCGGACTCGGCCCCTGGTTGTTCATACTCGCCGCCATCCTGGGCATGATCGCCTGGCGCGGATTCGAGAAGCTCAGCCGCGAGATCGGCCCGCGCGTGACGGGCAGCTGAGCCGGACGCATTCACGCATTCTGGTTTCGCATCCAGTCTGCCGTCTGGAAAAAGCTCTCCGAAAGGCGCTTACGCAACGTTTCGTCCACACCCGTCTCGCCCATCGCCTGGTTCATGCACGCCAGCCACTGATCGCGCTCCGTAATGCCAATGGCAAACGGCAGGTGCCGCGCACGCAGCATCGGGTGGCCAAAGCGCGCCGTGTAGTGCTGGGGCCCACCCATCCAGCCGCACAGGAACCAGAACAGGCGCTGGCGCGCGTTGGTCAGGTCGTTGCCGTGCACGGCGCGCAGCGCAGCATAGGCGGGTTCGAGGTCCATCAGGTCATAGAAGCGCTCCGTCAGGGCCCGTACCCGCTCCTCACCGCCGATCCAGGCGAACACGCTGGCGTGTTGCATCGGCTCCTGGATGTTCATTGCGGTGCCCTGCGCAGGGTCTCGATCACCGGACGGCGCAACACGTCGCGCAGGCCCCACCAGCCGGCCATCATCGCCAGCACGGCGCCGGTGACCGCACCGAGCAGCGGCACGACCGGTGAGGCCGTCCACTCGAAGCCGAAAACAAACCTGGCCAGTCCCCAGCCCACCGCCATGGCCGCGATGCTCGCCAGCAAACCAGCCAGCATTCCAACCCCTGCCAACTCGGCGCGCTGGACCTGGCGCAGCAGGCGGCCCTGCGCGCCGACCGCGCGCATGATGGCGAACTCGCGCGCGCGCTCCTCGCGCGTGGCCGTGATCGCCGCGAACAACACCACCAGGCCTGCCGCCAGCGTGAAGCCGAACAGGAACTCGACCGCCCGGATCACCTGGTCGAGCACACGCTGCACCTGGCCCAGCGTGGTGCTGACGTCCACATTCGTGATGTTCGGAAACTGCCGTACGAGGGCGTTGTCGAATCCCTTGGCCGAAGGCGCCTTGAACGCCGACATATAGGTGGTGGGCACGTCCGGCATGGAACTGACCGGATAGATGACGTAGAAATTGGCGCGCATCGAGCCCCAGTCCACCTTGCGCAGGGACGTAATCCTTGCCTCCACCGGCACACCGCCGATGTCAAAGCGCAAGGCGTCGCCAAGCTTCAGGTTGAGCGTGGTGGCAATACTTTCTTCCACGCTGATGGCACCGGGCTCTTCATCGGTCCAGCTACCGGCAATGATCTCGTTGTGTTGCGGTTTGGTTGCGCTGTGCGAGAGGTTGAACTCGCGGTCCACCATGCGTTTGGCGCGGTCATCGGCGAAATCGTCGGGGACCAGGGTCTTGCCGTTGACCCCCACCAGACGGCCCCGGATCATCGGGAACCAGTCGTAGAGCGCGACACCGGCTTCGCGCAGCGTCTTCTGGAACGCGTCCCCCTGCTCCGGCATGACGTTGATGACGAAGCGGTTTGGCGCATCCGGCGGTGTGGCCTTGCGCCAGCTGGCAATCAGGTCGGTGCGCAGCAACACCAGCAGCACCAGCGCGAGCAGGCCAACGGCAAGCGAGCTTACCTGCACCACCGCATAGGCCGGGCGTGCCGAGATCTGGCGCGTGGCCAGCACCAGCCAGCGCGGCGCCGTACTCTCGTTCACGCTGCGCCGCAGCAGCTTCACGGCGACCCAGCTCAAGCCAGCGAACAGCAGCACCGCAGCCGCAAAGCCGCCGACGGCGATCAAGCCCAGCATCCAGTCGCTGCTGGCTGCCAGCAACAGCGCTGCAAACCCGGCCACGCCAACACCCAGCACCGCGATGGACGCCGGCTTGAGGTTGCCCACGTCGCGCCGGATCACCCGCAGCGGCGGCACCTGCGCCAATTGCAACACGGGGGGCAATCCAAAGGCTGCGAGCAGGGTCAGGCCCATGCCGACTCCAAACGCCACCGGCCACAGGCTGGCGGCAGGCAAGGTGGCATCGACCAGACCGGCAAGCAACAATACAAAGCCATAGTGAACGGCGAAACCGATGGCCACGCCCAGCGCGCTGGCGGCCATGCCCACCACCGCGAATTCGAGCGTGTAGGCCAGCGCGATCGTGCGCTGGCTCTGGCCCAGCACACGCAGCATGGCGCAGTCGTCCAGGTGGTTGGCCGCAAATCCGCGCGCCGCCAGCGCCACCGCCACCGCGCTCAGCATGGCGGCCAGCAGGGCCACCAGGTTCAGGAATTTCTCCGCTCGGTCCATCGTCTGGCGCATTTCCGGGCGCCCGGTCTCCAGCGACTCGACGCGCACACCACGCACCTCGGCCTTCTCCACCTGCAGCGCGGCCCACTGCGCAAACTGGTTGACCTGCGGCTCTTCGCCCGCCACCGCAAAACGGTAGTTGAGACGGCTCGCCGGCTGCACCAGCCGGGTGGCCTCAAGGTCCGCCGCATTGAGCATCACGCGCGGCGCAAAGTTCATGAAACCTCCGCCCCGGTCCGGTTCGATCACGATCACACGGCCGATGCGCAGGCTGGACTCCCCCAGCAGCAAGGCGTCGCCGACCTGCAGCGACATGCCCTCGAGCAGCGCGGCGTCGACCCACACCTCGCCCGGCTTGGGTATGTCGCGCGTGGGTTGCCCGGGCACGTCGGGAGCGTCCGCCACCGTCAGCCGGCCGCGCAGTGGATAACCCGGCTGCACCACTTTGAGCGCCACGAGCTTGCTGGCGCCGCCGCGTTGTTCCGTGGCCCGCCCCATGGTCGGGAAACCAATCGAGGTGGCCGCCTGCAAACCCAGCGCCGCCGCCCTCCGGGCGAACTGCGGCGGCGTGGCGCGGTCGCTCGACACCACGGCGTCGCCACCGAGCAGTTGGCGCGCGTCACGCTGCAGGCCGCCCTTGAGGCGATCGGCAAAAAAGCCGACAGCGGTAAGCGCCGCCACCGCCAGCGTGACAGCGACGATCAGCAGGCGCAACTCGCCGGAGCGCAGATCGCGCCAGAGGCTGCGCAAGCCCATGCGGATGAAAGTGCTTTGCATGGCGTGGCCTTATCCGTCCAGATGGGTGGTGTCGTTGAAGCGGCGCAGCTGCCAGACGTTGCCGAGCACCACGATGGTGTGCAACGAGCCGTTCTCGGCGCCGTCGAAGGCGCGCGGCCTCGAGCCGATGGCATGGGACGCCAGCGCACCAATCACGCCGCCGTGCACGATGCACACCACCCGCTGGTCAGGATGCGCGCCATGCAGCTGCTGCAGGGCCGCCACACAACGCCTCTGCAATTGCGCCGACGACTCGGCGCCCGGGATGCGACCCCAATCGTGCTCGGCCACCACCTGTTGCCAGGTCGGGTGGCCCTGTGCGATGAAATCGCGGATGCGCCCGCCTTCCCATTCACCCAGATGCACCTCGCGCAGGTCGCGCATCACCTTGGCCTGCATGCCGGAGGCGGCCAGGAACGGCGCGGCCGTCTGGTGTGTACGTCGTAACGACGTGACATAGATGGCGTCGACCCGTTCCGCCGCCAGACGCCGCCCGACCAGTATGGCCTGGGCCTGACCGTCCTCGGACAAGGCCGGGTCGCCATGGCCGTCCACCAGGGGAAAGGGACTGCCGGGGACGTATCCTTCAGTAGCACCGTGGCGGACCAACACGAATTCAGTCGAGCCGACGGGACGAACGTAACGGGTCTGGCCGGTGGCGGTAGGGGCGGTGACAGAGCGCATCAAAAGATTGTGGCAGAGCGGTCGAATATCTGCCGCGCGCGCGGCCAACGGCCCTCACAACATCGCGCGATGCGCCTGCACGGCCGACAGAACCATGGGGCTGAGGCTCCCGTTGCCGCCATCCACCAGTTCCAGCAGGGCCCGGCGCATGCGCGGGTCCCAGAATTTCTTCAGGTGGGTGGCGAGACCTTCCAGCGCTTCCTTGCGGTCCGGCATGGACTCGAAAAAGACGCCAATCTGGTTGGCCATGCGGATCAGGTGATCGTTGTTCATGGGGTAACTGGCAGCACGACGCGTTCGCCGTGGCTGTAGATGCAGTAGTCGTCGCCGCGTGCGAAGCCCAGCAGGGCCAGACCGGCTTGCTGCGCCACGTCGATTGCCAGTGCCGTGACGCCGGATACCGCCGCCAGCAGCGTGACACCGGCCGTGGCGGACTTCTGCACCATTTCGTAACTGGCGCGGCTGCTGATCAGGATGAACCCTTCCGAGGCCGGCACGCGGGCACGCAGCAAGGCGCCGATCAGCTTGTCGAGCGCGTTGTGGCGGCCCACGTCTTCGCGCACGTGCGCCAGGGTCCCGTCGGCGCTACACCAGGCGGCGGCATGGGTGGCACCGGTCACACCCAACAGGGGCTGTCGGCTGCGCAGGCTCGCCAGCGCGCGCGACACCGCCGCTGCATGAAACTGCGTACCGTCTGGCAATGGTTCCGGCCTGCGCAGCGCGTGCTCCAGGCTTTCGACCCCGCACAAACCACAACCGGTGCGGCCAGCCAGTGTGCGGCGCTGCTCCTTGAGCCTGCCCATGCAGGCCGCGGCGATCTGCATGGACAGCGTGTAGCCGCCTGCGCGCTCCACCACCTCCAGGTCGTAGATGCGGGAAATGTCGTCGACGATGCCTTCGCTGCGCGAAAAACCGACTGCGAAATCTTCCAGATCACAGGGTGTCGCGAGCATGACGGCGTGGGCTATGCCGTTGTATTCCAGCGCGACCGGCACCTCCTGTGCAACCCAGTCCTCGCGCTCGAACGCGGTGCCAGCGCGCAAGCCCCGCACCGTGGTGGCGCTGGAGCCGGCCGCCGGTGGCACGGGCGGTTCACGCATGTGCATCAGGCCGCGTCCTATTTGGCCGCAGACACTTCGGCGGCTGCAGCGGGCCTGGCTGCGGCCTCCAGCAGGTGCTGCTGTTGCTGGCTGAAACGCTGGTAGCTTCGCTGCCATTCGGAAGGCTGCGCGACCGGCATCACCTGCACAGCCGTCACCTTGTACTCCGGGCAATTGGTGGCCCAGTCCGAGTTATCGGTGGTAATGACGTTGGCACCCGACTCCGGAAAGTGGAAGGTGGTGTAGACCACGCCGGGCTGCATGCGCTCGGTGACCTGCGCACGCAGGACGGTATCGCCGGCTCGGCTCTGGATGCCGACCCAGTCGCCCTCCTTGATGCCGCGCTCCTGCGCGTCATGTGGATGGATCTCGAGCCGGTCCTCGCTGTGCCACTGGACGTTCTCGGTACGCCGCGTCTGCGCACCCACGTTGTACTGCGACAGGATGCGCCCGGTGGTCAGGATCAGCGGGAATTTGCGCGTCACCTTCTCCTCCGACGCCACATACTGGGTGATGATGAATCGGCCCTTTCCGCGCACGAAGCGGTCAACGTGCATGATCTCGGTGCCCAGCTCTGCCGTGTCCTCGTTGCAGGGCCACTGCACGCTGCCGAACTTGTCGATCTTCTCGTAGGTCACGCCCTGGAAGGTCGGCGTCAGCGCTGCGATCTCGGCCATGATGTCGCGCGGATGCGCATACTGCATCGGGTAACCGAGCGCATTGGAGAGTTTGACGGTGACCTCCCAGTCCGCCAGCCCGGCCAACGGCGGCATGACACGGCGCACGCGCGAGATGCGCCGCTCGGCGTTGGTGAAGGTGCCGTCCTTCTCCAGGAACGACGATCCCGGCAGGAACACGTGGGCGTACTTGGCGGTCTCGTTGAGAAAGATGTCCTGTACCACGATGCATTCCATCGCCATCAGGGCCTTCGCCACGTGTTGCGTATCCGGATCCGACTGCACGATGTCCTCCCCCTGGCAGTACAGGCCCTTGAAGCTGCCCGAAAGCGCCGCGTCGAACATGTTGGGGATGCGCAAGCCCGGCTCGGCCTCCAGCGCCACACCCCACGCCGCTTCGAAACTGCCGCGCACCGTGCTGTCTGAAATATGCCGATAGCCCGGCAACTCG
>JANNDB010000161.1:0-3478 GCA_031387285.1 Betaproteobacteria bacterium
GGACTTGACCGCCGGCGCCTTTGCCAGTCGCGCGGCCATGCGCGTCTGCCATCCGGGACCTGTGGCCTTCCAACGCGCGACGACATCTACGGGCAGGCGCAGGGAAATCAACTGCCTGGGATTGGTCGAGCGGGGGCGACCGCCCTTGTTGACAACCGCGCGGGCAAGCATGTCGTCGGTAAGTTCAGGAAGCTCTCTGTACTCTGCTGGCTTGACGACATGCGCGTCAACACGGGCGAGGTCAGAACCCAAAGTACGGCGCGAGGCGGGTTTGCTCACGATCATTGGCCTTTCGCATGCTGAAGATATGGCGAATCGCGCCACGCGGGGTGTAACCGACTACCACCAGCCGGCCTTCAAGGCTGCCATAGCAGATGACTCGTCGCTCACCGTAATCTTTGCGCAGGTCCTCAATTTCCACCGTCGTGCCTTCGAAGACCAGCAGGGCGTCCTCAAAGTCCAACCCTCTTTCTATCAGCGTCCGCTGGCGCTTGTCGGGGTCATAGGAAACGCGCACCAGGTTATTGTATCTACGATAACCAAGCCCAGCAAGTCATGTCAGTGCCATGTCCGCGCGACCGGCAAGCCGCGGGCAATCGAAATCCTCCCGGGCAACATGATTGGGAGATGCTTGGCACGCTGCGGTTCGAAATGTGAACGGGGGACCAGAAAAGCCAGGGCGAAAAACCCCGCGCATTTCCTGCCAAAACCGCAGCAACGCGCTGTAACGCGCAAAATGGATGGTGGCCTGGGGCGGAATCGAATAAACCGCAGCAGGCCACGTCAATCCTTGGTCTCGCGAACGTCCATTTTCTTGGGGTACACGCTCGGGCACTCCAAACTGACCATCGATTTGTGGGGCAAACTTGGCTTCGAACCACAGACCACCCGACCAATCAATGCTGGATTATCAGGCCAACAAAGCCTCCAAAGTTGCGGCCTGGTTTTCGAAGTCCGCAGGTCGACGCCGACTAAAGATTTTTATGTTGTCCAGCTTCCAGCGCAATGCTGGCAGCTCAAATGCATGTGGACATTGAAGCAATGCCCAGTCAGGCTGTGCGCGCGCCAGACCACTCAGAAATCGTTTGTGCTTGACCGTCAGCCGTCGCGGCAGTTCCTCGCGCAACTTTGCGCGTATCGCCAGCAATACGTCGAGACTCACAGGCTCGGTGGTCATGCCGACGAAGTGCTGGTGGTATTCATGAGCGACGTCCTTTTCTTTCCCGAACAGCACTTCATGGGTGGGCCGGTGGTGCCCGGCCAAGTAAGTCACAAAGCATTCCACCGCCGCGTCCGACAAGCCACCAGACTCGAACATCTTCAGCACGTCAAACAAGTCCCGCGGATGCTGGCGGTCCATGGCCGCGACCAGCTTGCTGCCATACAGTTCTGCGGGCGCCAGAACTGGCAGTTCCAACGCCACACTGAACAGGTCGGCTGTCTTGGGGCTCAACGGATAGCGCGCGACCGGGAGCACCGTACCGCGGAAAACGACGTTGACTTCGACCTTGACCTGGACCTCGGCGTTTTCTATCAGTAATTTGGTGTCGCCGATTTCTCTTGACGTGATCTTGCGCGTGGTCAGTCCCGATCGGCCCAGGCGACGAGCAATGGCGTCGAGTTCATCGCCAATGGCTTTCAAGGCCTGCTCCCGCGGGGTCTGCCAGGGTACATAGACAACGTCGATATCGACAGAGAGTCGCGGCATGTCCTGCACGAACAGGTTGATGGCGGTGCCTCCCTTCATGGCGAAGATGTCGTTGGCGAACACATCGGGCGCTGCGGTCAGCAGCAGCCGCACCGTGTCGGCGTAGGCTTTATCCATGCGGTTTGAGACTCAACAGGTTGCCATCTTTCATGCGGGTGATCCATCGTTTGTCGCTGCCGACGGGCAGCGTGTACTGTTGTTGCAGGGCGTGCACATCGATCACGTTGGTTTCGCGTGCCCAAGTCAGGAACAGGCGAACAGTCTTGACGCTGGTACAGCACTGCAAGAGCTCACCCAGGACCTCTTTGCGCAGGTTGCGAAGACCATCGAAAAGGTTACGCGCCTCCTCCAGTCCCTGACGCGTGCCTACCTCGTAGAGCAGTTCGAGGGCGGCTCGCTCGGGGACTGATACGCGCAGGCCATCAGTCACACCCGGCGGCGTAGTCAAACTCTTGCTGGCAAGCGTGCCATCCAACCAATTGAACAGCTTGGCTGACACGTAGCGCGACGGGAATCGGGAGGTGAACCACTCAGGCAGCACAAAGCGCACGTCACCCCACAGTACCAACGCCTCGCGCGTCGCGAGGTTGTGGCGCACACCTTGGAGTGTCAGAGCGCTTCTGCTCCCCACATGCAGGCCGGTCACACGGTTTTGCAGCAGCTTGAGCGCGCCTTGTGGGGTCAACGTATCGCCGGCAAATGCATAGACCCCTTGACCCAATCGGTCCAGCCAGCCGCTTGCAGCGTAGTGGGCC
This sequence comes from Betaproteobacteria bacterium, assembly GCA_031387285.1. Classification (GTDB taxonomy): domain Bacteria; phylum Pseudomonadota; class Gammaproteobacteria; order Burkholderiales; family Burkholderiaceae_C; genus CAISIP01. The sequence goes on from JANNDB010000161.1 coordinate 2,464, forward strand.
GCCAGTTGGGCAGATACACCGATACGTTCCAGAGCGGCCAGATCGAACGGCATCCCGCGCGGCAGGCTGGTCTGGAGTTTTTTTATTAGAGCGTGTCGTGGAGTTCTATCCATGTGCTAAAAATATCACTCTTTCTAATCAAACTCAAGCCGCGCGATTGAATCTCGACTTATTTTTAGTCCGTTGTAGTATTTTTGACGCACTATTCAATCAAATCAGCACGATCCAGCACTGGCAGACTGAGCAAAATATCGGGGTAGGAAAGGGGCTTGAGCACGCACGGTGCCTCCTGATGCGTTCTTGGTTCTTCTTGGAATTCGCGGAAAGACTGGTTTTATATCCAGCATTCTACGGGTACTTTCCGCCGCACTCAACCGCGTATTGGCGCTAAAACGAGTTACTCTGAATGGGGTCGGCCCATAGCATGGTGGCAGTTCCATACAGGAGTGCCACCCAGTGTCAGACGCAGAACATCCCTCTCCCAATCACCATTCGACCCTCGTCATCCAGCCCCGGCGGCCTCACCGGGAGATCGCCGAACTGCTGGCCGCAGCCATTACACGTTCGCGCTCGAAGGGCCACGACGATATGGCCGGCATTCAGAGCGAAGTTAGTCTTGGCTTCTCTGGCAACCAGCGCGTCAATACGAACCCGTCTTAAACACAAGGAGTTCGCCAATGACGACACAAGCAAACACGACCACAGCGCAAATCGCGCACCTGCCCCAACTGCCGATGGAAAAACTCTGGGCACTCTGGGATGACCTGTTCGACCGCCGACCCGGCCACCACCAGCGCACCTACTTGGAAAGCAGGATCGCATACCGATTGCAGGAGCGTGCGTTCGGCGGCCTGTCATCCCACCTTCGCCGCAAGCTCGAACAAATTGGTCAGACCGGCGTGGTGCCCAGCCACAAACGCCGCGACGACACTGAACTGGTCCCCGGCACCACCCTTGTGCGCGAGTACAACGGCATTACCTACCGCGTCGCGGTCGTGGACACCGCCCGCTTTGA
>JANNDB010000203.1:0-9108 GCA_031387285.1 Betaproteobacteria bacterium
CGGTGCTGGCGGAGAACCAGATCTTCCGCATCGATCATTACCTGGGCAAGCCCTCGGTGCAGAACCTGTTTGCGCTTCGCTTTGGCAACGCCTTGTTCGAGCCGCTGTGGCGGCGCGAGGATATCGCCAACATCCAGATCACGATTGCCGAAGACCTGGGCGTTGAAAAGCGAGGCGCGTTCTACGACCAGACCGGCGCCCTGCGCGACATGGTGCAGAACCACGCGCTGCAACTGCTGTGTGCGATCGGCATGGAGCCGCCCATCAACTCCCATGCCGACGCCATTCGCGACGAAAAACTCAAGGTGCTGCGTTCGCTCAAGCCCTGGACCCCCGCGTCCCTGGCCAGTGACGCCATTCGTGGCCAGTACGGGCCGGGCAGCATTGGTGGCAATGCGATGAGCGCCTACCGCGACGAGCCCGGCGTGGACCCGCACAGCAACACCGAGACCTTCGTGGCCCTGCGCACCGAGATCTCCAATTGGCGCTGGGCCGGTGTGCCGTTCTACATCCGGACCGGCAAGCGCCTGGCGAGCCGGGATGCGCGCATCGTGGTGAATTTCCGGCCCACGCCGCACGCCATCTTCAATTCGAACATCGGTGCCGCCAACCGGCTGGTGATCAACCTGCAGCCGCGCGACGGCCTGGAACTGCACCTGCTGGCCCAGGGACAGAGCAACCGGCGCACAAGCCAGACGCTGGCGCCGGTGCAGCTCGATCTCGATTTCGACAAGCGCTTCGGCTCGGAGCGTGTGGGCGCCTATGAGCGCCTGCTGCTCGACGTGATCGATGGCCGCCTCAACCTGTTTGTGCGCAGCGACGAGCAGGAGGAAGCCTGGCGCTGGGTCGAACCCGTGCTGCAGAACTGGGCCAACGACAGCCAGGGGCCGCGCCTGTACGCGTCGGGCACCTGGGGTCCAAGCGCGTCAAGCGCCATGATCGCGCGCGACGGGTTTTGCTGGGCCGAGGAAGCATGAAGCCTGTGACTGGCAGCGCGCGTCCATGCTAGAGCGCATCCGCGCCTCGCTGCCCTCACTGGCCCCGGCCGAGCAGCGGGTCGCCAGGCTCGTGCTGCTGGACCCGCGCGCCTTTGCTTCCCTGCCGGTCAGCGACCTGGCCGATCGCGCCCATGTCAGCAAGCCGACCGTGGTGCGCTTTTGCCGCAGCGTGGGCTACGACGGCCTGACCGACTTCAAGCGCAAGCTGGTGGGCAGCGTGAGCGAGGGCGTGCCCTTCATCCACCGCAGCGTGGACGCCGACGACAAGACCGGCGACATCATGGTCAAGGTGATCGACAACACAGTCGCCGCGTTCCTCAAATACCGCAACGACGCGAGCACGGCGGCTTTCGAGAAGGCCGCCCTGGCACTGGTGCAGACCTACCGCGCCGGTAAACGCATCGAGTTCTTCGGGGTGGGCAACTCGGGCGTGGTGGCGCAGGACGCGCAGCACAAGTTCTTTCGCCTGGGCGTGAACGCGATCGCCTACAGCGACGGGCATATGCAGGTGATGAGCGCTTCCTTGCTCGGGCCGGGGGACTGCGTGGTGGTGATCTCCAACTCAGGACGCACGCGCGACCTGATGGACTCCTGCGACATCGCCCGCCGCAACGGCGCGACCACCATCGTGATCACCGCCACCGGCTCACCGCTGGCGAGCGCCGGCCACATCCACCTCTCGGCCGATCACCCGGAAGGGTTCGATAACTACAGCCCGATGGTGTCGCGCCTTTTGCACCTGCTCATCATCGACATACTGGCCACCTGCGTGGCGCTGGGTATTGGTGGCGCGGCGGTGCAGCCGCGGCTGCGCGAGATGAAGAACAACCTGCGCAACAAGCGCTATACCTGAGAACGCCTCAGGCTTTCGCCAGCAACGGCATGGCGTGTTCTGCCAGGCTGGCGTGCAAGGCCGACCCGAGCGGCAGGATCTCGTCGTTGAAGTCGTAGCGCGTGTTGTGCAGGAAGCAGCTCCCCACACCGTTTTCCTCGCCCTGGCCGATGCGGAAGTAGGCGCCGGGTTTGACCTGCAGCATGAACGAGAAGTCTTCCGAGCCCATGCTGGGTTCCAGATCACGCACCACGCGCTCGGGGCCGAGCAGGCGCGTCGCCACGTCGGCGGCGAAATGCGCTTCGGCCGCAGTGTTGATGGTGGCCGGGTAGCTGCGTTCGTAGAGCACGTTCGCGCTTGCGCCAAACCCGGTGGCCACTGCGCTGCACAGCTCCGTGAGGCGGCGCTCCACCAGGGACTGCACGGCAGGGCTGAAACTGCGCACGGTGCCGACCAGCGTTGCCGTATCGGGGATCACGCTCATCGCCGCCGGGTCGCCCGCGTGCATGGCACATACGCTGATCACGGCGCTCTCGACCGGGCGCACATTGCGTGAGACGATGCTCTGCACCGCGGTGATGATGTGCGCCGCCACCAGCACCGGGTCAATCGTGGCGTAGGCATGGGCGCCATGGCCGCCGCGGCCGGTGATGGTGATGGTGATGCGGTCCGAAGCGGCCATCATCGGGCCCGGATTGATGCCCACCGTTCCCGGGCGCATGGCCGGCCAGTTGTGCATGCCGTAAATGGCGTCCACTGGGAAGCGCTCGAACAGGCCGTCCTCGATCATGGCGCGCGCGCCGGCATAACCTTCTTCACCGGGCTGGAAGATCAACACCGCCGTGCCATCGAAATTGCGCGTCTCGGCCAGGTAGCGTGCAGCGCCGACCAGCATGGCCGTGTGGCCGTCATGGCCGCATGCGTGCATGCGCCCCGAACTGGCCGACTTCCAGGCGAAGTCGTTGTGTTCGGTTATCGGCAATGCGTCCATGTCGGCGCGCAGGCCGGTCATCCTGCCGCTGTTGCTCTGCTTGCCGCGCACCACCGCCACCACGCCGGTCTTGCCGATGCCGGTGTGGATCTCGTCAACGCCGCACAGCTTGAGCGACTCGGCGACCCGATTCGCCGTATAGCGCTCCTCGAAGCCCAGTTCTGGATGCGCGTGCAGGTCCCGCCGCAGCGCAGTCAACTCCGGGTGGAACTGCGCAATATGTGCAAACGCACGGCCGCGCACGCGCAATCGATGCTCTTCGTGATGCATGATGTCGCCCTCATGTTTAGATGGCACAGTGGGACTCACGCGCGGTAGTCCTGCTCGCGTCATCGGCTACGAGAAATAACGGATTTCAGGCCAACGACCCGGGGGCGTCTGGCACTACGGCCACGCACTCTGGCTTTCAAATAGCCGCCAAAGGCCCTGCCATCCAGAACCGTACCGGCGGCAAGGACTCGCTCCTTTGCCCACATCGCAACGGCAATCAGCGCGTTCTGACGTTCCGTGACCGCAGGCGCAGATTCAACGTCATTGACCATGCCAGCTTGCATTTGGATCAGGACGGCTGGCTAAGCCATTGATCAAAGCATTCGCGTCGGCGCGGCTGCCTGCCGTAGTGGGAAGAATCGATTCAAGGATGAAGCTGGCATCCACGACCACCCGGTCACTTGCCATCGCGCACCTTTTGAATCAGCGCAGTAGCGCCGTACCTTCTGGAGGGTTTGACCTGCGCGCCTATTTCCTGAATGCGGCGGGCCGCACTGGCGGCTTTGGCAGGGTCAAATTTTGCCGTCGCAAAAATGCGCACCTGGGCCACTTCGCTTCCGCGACTCGTGAGCCGGAACGCCTGCTCTGATCGTGCCAGATGCGACAATTCCTTCTTGGCCTCAGTGATCGATACGTTGCGCATGGGACCTCCAGAGAGTCAACTCTGTAACGGCCCCCATTTTATGCGCACCCGACCCAATGCAAGGGGACACGAGCGCGGCCGCTCACGCGCAGCCGATGTGCCTGGCGGTTCACGGAGTTTCCTTCACACGTACATGGCGCAACGGGCCATACCATGCCGTAGCGCTCGAGCGCGTATTGTCGGTGTCGGTCATGATGCCGATCGAGACCAGGGCGCCAGGGGGCTCGCCAAACGCCTTTTCAAAGTCGGCTCGCACATCGCGCTCATACTCCAGCCACTGGCCGAGCTTGCCTGGTCCGGACTCCATCACGATCTTGCGGATGCGGCTGGTACGCGTGTTGTGCAACAGGGTGTCGGGCGGGCTCTCGTTGCCCCACACATACATCAATGTGGCATACGGCATGGGTTCGCCGGTAAGGGCGTGGGCCAGTTCGGAGAGCATGGCATCGCGGGCTGAAAACTTTGATCGATCCCCTTCAAAGGCCAGCACCACGCGAACTGGCGCGTCGTCTTGGTCACGCTCGCGCAGACTCGCTCCAGGAATGAGGGCGGGCACCTTCCACGAAAAACGCAATTGGCCCAGGTCGGCGGCTTCCACCCGGACCAACTGGCGCAGCATGCTGGCGGCCGAGTTCGACTGCACTGCCACCGTGTCGCGGCCGTCCAGACGCGCGTACTGATAGTTGCTGGCGCGCTTGCCTGGAAACTCCTGATGTTTCCAGGGTGCGTCTGCTGCTCCGGAGCTGGCCGCCCATGGCGAGGCGGAGACTTCGGGCACCGCCACCACGGGTGCCGGCTTGAAAGCGCAGCCTGCCAGCAGCGCCAAAGCGGTGAACAGCAAGCCCAAAACAAAGCCGCTCCGCGGCGGCCCTGCAAATACTTCGCTTGAACTCAAAATACTCATCCCGCGATCTCGAGACGTTTCTCCAACTTCTCGATGCGCTCAATGATCCGGTCGTAGCTCAAGTGCTGCTGTGCGTTTACCGATGCCTGGTGGCCGAGATTTTGCATGATGGTCGCTTGCCCGCCTTCCAGATTGGCCATCCGGTTCTTGAGCTCGCGGACGTCTTCCTTGACAGTTCCGACATCGGCCCGAATAGCACGAAGATGCCCAATGATGATATTTTCTACTTCGTCCATTTTCCGATTCACTTTCAAGAAATCGACAACGGTGCTCCACGTAGCAAGTTTACCTGCGCTACAGCCAGACACAAAGCGCTTTGCCGGCACAGTCCTTCCCAACGCACTAAAAAAAGCCCCGCTGTGTTTCCACAGCGGGGCTCTTGATCTTTCAAACTCTCACACTGGCATCAAGCCAGCGCGGGAATCAGAATACGTGACGCATACCGACTTGGAAGCGGCTCAGGCTCTGCTTCGAACCGGCAACAGCGGTCGAGGAATTGCCATCGCTGATCAACGTGTAGAACTTGGTACGCTTGCTCAGAGGATAGTTGACACGGAGGTTGATCGCGCTGGCCTTGCTGGCGAAGGTGCCTGCGACGGTGGTCTTCTCACGGGCGTATTCAAAGTCCAGCGAGACCGGACCCAGAGGAGCGCTCAAGCCGAGTGCATAACCACGGTCATCTGCGGTCGACAGGCTTGCGCGATCGATGGAGCCCATGAGCTTGACAACGCCCAGATCATAGGAAGCGCCAAGACCCCACTGCGTCTGGCCAAACGAGGCAACTGCGTTGCTCGCCGGGAACGTCACAGCAAACAGAGTCGCGGCGGCTCCAACAGTCGGGAGAACCTTGTCGCGTTCATACGCAAAGGTCAAACCGATAGGGCCGTTGTAATAGTCAAGGCCCAAGCTCCAGTAGGTACTGGGGCCTCTACCGCCAGCAACACCGTTTTCACCCGGCGCCCACATGAGCTTGGCCTGGAAGCCACCCATGTTGGGGGACAGGTACTGCACCGAGTCGTTCTTGCGAACGTTGTCAGTGGCAATGCTGCCTGCGTTACCGAAGCCGCCGTTGGCGGTGGTATTCGCCCAAGCGTCGTAGTTGGCATAACCGCCGGTGATGGCCCAAGGGCCGTTTGCCATGATGGTCTCGTGACGACCCAAGGACACCTGACCGAAGCCACCCTTCAAGCCAGCCCAGGCCTGACGACCGAACAACAGGCCGCCCTGAGCGGAAGAGCCCTTGTCGACGTTGAAGCCGCTGACGATGTTGAAGATCGCAGCCATGCCACCGCCGAGGTCTTCCGTACCCGACATGCCCCAACGGGAGCCGTTCTGGGTGCCGGAGTTGACGTTGGCGCCAACATTGGCGGCAGCAGAGCCGTTAAACGCGCCGGTCTGCTTGAGCTGGTTCTTGCCGACGCTGGCGTCGATGCTACCGGACAGGGTCACGGTAGATTGTGCCGAAGCGACGCCGACAAAAGCCAGCGCTGCAACTGCTACTAGGGTTTTTTTCATTTCAAGTTTCTCCAAGGTTAAACATAGGGCTCCGGTGAGAATTCGGATCCCCGGGCCAACCTCCTGTTTCAGGAAGTTGGAGCTATTGCACCAGACCCCGTCCGGTTTGGCAAAGACTTGAGTCAAATATTTGCTCCGCCGGGGCGTTTTCGTTGCAGTGCTGCAACAAAAAAAATTCAGCCCCGAAAACCACTCATTTCGCGCCTCCTGCCAGCGCGAAATGACTGTTGTTTTATGGGGAATCAATCGCCCTTTTCTTGGTGAAAACCCGGATTGCGGGTAACGCCCAATTCCATGTGGTTGCGCGCCGCGCCGGGCTGCCCCGTAACATCGCTGCATGCCCACTGAGACACCCCGCCCGCCGCTCGACACCGTTCTGGCTGCTGCCGACTCCGCCTTGCGCACGATTTTTGCCACGCCGCATGCATCGCGCGCCTGTCCGACCGTCCCCGAAAAAGCCACGGTGTTGACCCCGGCGGAAAAGGCCCATGCCGGGGCGTTGATGCGGGTGAACCATGTGGGCGAGGTTTGCGCCCAGGCGCTATACGCCGCGCAGGCGCTGGGTACCCGGGACCCCGGGTTGCGCGCCCATTTCGAGCGCGCCAACGCCGAGGAAGCCGACCATCTGGCATGGACGCGCCAGCGCCTCGATGAGCTGGGCGCGCACCCGTCCCTGCTCAACCCGCTGTGGTATGCCGGCGCCTTCGGGCTAGGGCTTCTCGCCGCCCGGCTGGGCGACCGGCTCAGCCTGGGGTTTGTGGTGGAAACCGAAAAGCAGGTGGAGGCGCATTTGCAGGGCCATATGGAGGCACTGCCAGCCAATGACCACGCCTCGCGCGCCATCGTGGCGCAAATGCAGGCGGACGAAGCCGAACACGCCAGCCAGGCCCGTCAAGCTGGCGCCATCGAGTTGCCCACGCCGGTGCAGGAACTGATGCGCGCCGCGGCGAAGGTGATGACGACGGTGGCGCACCGGATTTAGGCGCCGAATACGACTCACAAGAAAACGCCGGGCCGCTCCCAAGTTTTCTTTCACCCCCTCGGGGGGCCTGGCGAAGCCAGGGCTGGGGGCGCTCAATGACTAAGCAATTTGGCTAACACTGCGATGATGCCGCCGATCACAAATCCCAGCATCCACTTTATCTGACTGACTTCGGTCTTCAGTACGGCCATATCAGTCTTCAAGGGCGATAGTGCTGCGTCAAGATCCTTGCGCGTAACCAGGTCATCCTGAGCTTCGGCGATGACACGCACCACGGTCTCGGCCTGTTCAGCCGTGAAGCCCGCAGTCTTGAGCTTGTCGGAGAGCTTCAGCGAGTGAAATGTGATGCTGGCCATGCTCGCAATCTACTCTAAATATCCGCCAATTCAAAACTAGTCGTGATGGCCGCCGTCTTCGCCAGCATGATGCTGGCGGAGCAGTATTTTTCGTGGCTCATGGCAATGGCGCGTTCGACGGCGGCGGCCGGAACGCTCTTCCCGGTGACGCTGAAATGCATGTGGATCGCCGTGAACACCTTGGGGTCCACCTCGGCGCGCTGCGCGGTGAGTTTGCAGGAGCAACTGCGCACGTCATGGCGTCCGCGCTTGAGGATCAGCACCACGTCGTAAGCGGTGCAGCCGCCGGCGCCCGCGAGCAGGGTTTCCATCGGCCGCGGCGCCAGGTTCTGGCCGCCGTTTTCCGGCTTGGCGGTGTCCGGCGCGCCGTCCATCATGAGGGTGTGGCCGCTGCCGGTTTCGGCCAGAAAACCCATGCCGGATCGGGTGCCGGTGGTGCCGGTCCAGCTGACTGTGCATTCCATGTGTCGCTTCTCCTGTTGCGCGGATTTTGCCAGCGCAGGGCCGGCGTTCGCGCGGCTTATCATCAATGCCCCTGTGAGCGCCTCCATGAAACCCAAACACCTGACCCCGGCCGACTACCTGAAAAAGATCCTGACGGCGCGTGTGTATGACGTGGCGAGCGAGTCTGCCCTGGAGCCGGCGCGTTCCCTTAGCCGGCGCCTGCACAACAAGGTGCTGCTCAAGCGGGAAGACCAGCAGGTCGTGCGCAGTTTCAAGCTGCGCGGCGCCTACAACAAGATGGTGCAGCTGACGCCGGAACAACTCGCCAAGGGTGTGATCTGCGCGTCTGCCGGCAACCACGCCCAGGGCGTGGCGCTGGGCGCGGCCAAGCTGGGTTCGCGGGCCGTGATCGTGATGCCGACGACCACACCGCAGCTCAAGGTGGAAGCGGTCAAGGCGCTGGGCGGCGAGATCGTGCTGTTCGGCGACAGTTATTCCGACGCGTACGGCCACGCGCTGCAGTTGCAGAAGCAGCAGGGCCTTGCCTTTGTGCATCCGTTCGACGACCCCGACGTGATTGCGGGGCAGGGCACGGTGGCGATGGAAATCCTGCGCCAGCACCAGGGCGAGCTGCATGCGGTGTTTGTCGCCATCGGCGGTGGCGGGCTGATCTCCGGCGTGGCGAATTACATCAAGGCGGTGCGCCCGGAGGTCAAGGTGATCGGCGTGCAGATGAACGACTCCGACGCCATGATGCAGTCGGTGGCGGCGAAGAAGCGCGTCACGCTGCCCGACGTGGGCCTGTTCTCGGACGGTACGGCGGTCAAGCTGGTGGGCGAGGAGACGTTTCGCATCGCGAGCGGCCTGGTGGATGAGTTCATGACCGTGGACACCGACGCCGTCTGTGCCGCCATCAAGGATGTGTTTGTCGATACGCGCAGCATCGTCGAGCCGGCCGGCGCACTGGCCGTTGCGGCGATCAAGCAGTATGTCGCGACCCACAAGACACGCGGCGAGACCTATGCCGCCATCCTGTGTGGCGCCAACATGAATTTCGACCGGCTGCGCTTCGTCGCCGAGCGCGCCGAGGTGGGCGAGGAGCGCGAGGCCCTGTTTGCCGTGACGATCCCCGAAGAACGCGGCAGCTTCAAGCGCTTTTGCACCCTGATCGGA
>JANNDB010000224.1:0-2291 GCA_031387285.1 Betaproteobacteria bacterium
GGAAGATCGAGGAACTGGCGCGCGGGCAGTGGCAGCTGGTGGTCACCGAGCTGCCTCCCAACGTGAGCAACCAGCGCGTGCTCGAGGAGATCGAGGAACTCACCAATCCCAAGATCCGTCTGGGCAAGAAGGCGCTTTCACAGGAGCAGGTGCAACTCAAGGCGAGTGTGCTGGCCGTGCTCGACGCGGTACGCGATGAATCCTCCAAGGACGCCGCCGTGCGCCTGGTGTTCGAGCCCAAGACCAGCCGCATCGAGCAGCAGGAGCTGATCAACGCGCTGCTCGCGCATACCAGCCTGGAGACTTCGGCGCCGATCAACCTCACCATGGTCGGGGTGGACGGGCGACCTACGCAGAAGTCCCTGCGCCAGATGCTGCAGGAGTGGATCAGCTTTCGCCAGACCACGATCGAACGGCGTTCAAGGCACCGCCTCACGAAGGTGCTGGAGCGCATCCACATTCTGGAAGGCCGCCAACTCGTCCTGCTCAACATCGACGAAGTGATTGCCATCATCCGTCAGGCCGACGAGCCCAAACAGGCGCTGATCGCCCGTTTCGCCTTGTCCGAGCGCCAGGCCGATGACATTCTGGACATCCGCCTGCGCCAACTGGCCCGGCTCGAGGCGATCAAGATCGAACAGGAGCTCGCCAGCCTGCGTGACGAACAGAAAAAACTGGAAGAGATTCTCGGCAGTCCGTCGGCGCTGCGCCGGCTGATGGTGCGCGAGATCGAGTCGGACGCCAAGCTCTTCGGGGATGCCCGGCGCACACTGATTCAGAGCGAGAAGCGCGCGGTGGTTGAAGTCCGCGTGGTGGACGAACCCGTCACCGTGGTGGTCAGCGCCAAGGGCTGGGTGCGGGTGCGCTCCGGCCACGGCCACGACCCGGCGGGTTTTGCCTTCAAGGCGGGCGACGGCCTGTATGGCACTTTCGAGTGCCGCTCGGTCGACACGCTGCTGGTCTTCGGCAACAAGGGCCGCGTGTATTCGGTGGCGGTGTCGCTGTTGCCGGGCGCGCGGGGTGACGGCCAACCCGTCACCACCTTGCTCGAAGTGGAGCCCGGTACCCAGCTGGCGCATTACTTTGCCGGCCCGGCGACAACGAGCCTGCTGCTCAGCAGTTCCGGCGGTTACGGCTTCATCGCCAGCGTCGAGAACATGACGTCGCGCCTGAAGGCGGGCAAGGCCTTTGTCGGTTGTGGTGAGGGTGAAGCGCTGAACCAGCCTTCACCGGTGGCCGGCGGCTCGGGCGCCGCGCCATTGCCGCCAGCGACCCATGTCGCATGCGCTTCCACCGGCGGGCGCATTCTCACCTTTGCCATCGGCGAACTCAAGACCATGGCCAGTGGCGGACGCGGTCTGATGCTGATCGACCTGGAGGCGAAGGATACGCTGGCCGGCGCCGCCGCCTACACCCGCAGCGTGCGCATCGAGGGTATTGGCCGCGGCGGCAAGGAACGCGAAGAAACACTGGAAATCCGCAGCCTGAACAATGCCGGTGCCGTACGCGGGCGCAAGGGCAAACTGGCTGATCTGGGGTTCAAGCCAACCGGCATCCAGCGCGTGTTGTAGTGGCGCCTCGGCGCATGGGCCGCCCGCTTGGGAAAATAGCGGGCGCCCGCGCGCTGAGCCATTGGCACTCGTGGCAGTGTCTGCTTTGCCAGTCGGAGCAAAATGGGACCAACCTGGCTTCCAGCCGTGAGAGTCCACATGCCACACCAGTTCGAATCCACCCGCCAGAGTTTCACCTCGGCGGACGGCGCGACCGCCAGTTTCTATTCGCTGCCGGCGCTGGCCAAACGCTACCCCAACGTATCCCGGCTGCCGGTGTCGCTGCGCATCGTGCTCGAGTCCGTGCTGCGCAACTGTGACGGCAAACGCATCACGGCAGCGCACGTGGCGCAGATCGCCAATTGGCAGCCGCAGGCGGCCCGCAACGACGAGATCCCTTTGGTGGTCTCCCGTGTCGTGCTGCAGGACTTCACCGGTGTGCCCTTGCTGGCGGACCTGGCCGCCATGCGCAGCGTGGCGCAGCAGCTGGGCAAGGATCCGCAACGTATAGAGCCGCTGGTGCCGGTCGATCTGGTGGTGGACCACTCGGTGATGGTCGACCACTACGGCACCAGGCAGGCGCTCGACCTCAACATGCAGCTGGAGTTCCGGCGCAACCGCGAGCGCTACGAGTTCCTGAAATGGGGCATGCAGGCCTTTGACACCTTTGGCGTGGTGCCCCCGGGCGTGGGGATCGTGCACCAGGTGAACCTGGAGTACCTCGCGCGCGGCGTGCACCGG
>JANNDB010000228.1:0-6130 GCA_031387285.1 Betaproteobacteria bacterium
TATTGGGCCTGCTGGCCTGGGAACTCGCGCAACCGTCGGAACTGCTGGACGAATTGAACCAGGCTCGCTCCGTCGCCATGCATGCCTGGGTGGCACAAATGCGTACGGTCGCCGCGCCACCCCCCGACGATGTCGATGCACCTGCCATCAATGCGCTGCTGATTGCGGGTCTGCAGCATCTGGCGCTGTGCGAGAAATCGGCAGGCAGCTTTGGCGGCATGAATCTCAGGGCACCAGAAACGCAGGCCCGCCTGGCCCACGCCATCGCCAGCATCTCGCGAAAAGTCTACGCATCTGCCCCGGCAGTCCAGTCGGATTGACACCTGTTTCACCATTTCTGTTTTGCAAAGGCATTCTCATGAGCACTTCCTCAACCTATCCCCTTTCGCGTTCCATTGAAATCCGCCATGCCCAGCTTCGGCTTGCGCTCGCGCTACTGCTTTTTGTGGTGGCGGCAACGGTTCCCTACAGTTGGTTGATCGCACATTTTTCCTATCCAGCCATCTTGCGCCAGCCCACGGCGGACATCATGACTCAGTTCAACGCAGGTGGCAGCCCATTGATCTGGGCATGGCTTTGCTTTGGCATCAGTGCCTTGCTGTTTATTCCGGTCGCTCTGGGTTTTGAACGATTGTTTGCCCTGAAGGGACTGTCGAGCAACGGCTCAGCGCTATTGGGAACGTCCTCCGCACTGGCACAGGCCGTGGGACTGCTGCGGTGGGTTCTGGTCGTTCCGGGTCTTTCCGGCGCATTTGCCAGCGAACACAGTTCGGCGGCCACACGCGATGCCGTTGTAGTGGTGTTTGATGCGGTGCACCGTTATGGGGGCATGGTGTTGGGCGAGTTTTTGGGTCAGCTACTGCTGGCGGCGTGGACGGCACTGGCAGGCATGCAAATGCTGCGCTCCGGCGTGGTGCCGCGTTGGCTCGCCGTGGCAGGCCTGTGGACCTTGCCGCTGTGGGTAGCCGGTCAATCCACATTGCTGCAACACGTGTTGCCCTCCGTGCCAGCATGGGACCTGATTCCTGCCGCGTTCATGGCCTGGGAGTTGTGGCTACTGGCTTTGGCAGTATCACTCTTGGTCAGCGCCTGGAAAAGCAGCGCTTCTTTGGCTCGATGACCCGGCGGAAAAACCCATGTACTTCAACCGCCTGAAACAAAATTTTGACCGTCCTCGCCGTGGCCATATCGGCAATGCCCGCGTGCCCCCGAAGATCGCCATCAGGGCCAACGGGCCGGCCTGGATATGACCGGCCAAGTGATCGGCTTACGCAACCTGCCATCGTGCAGTCAGGCCCGTGCGTTCGGATGGACGGTGTGCAGCATGACCCACTCACTGAAATGGCAGCGTCGTGACAATCCCCGCCCGATGCAATCCGTCTGCGCTGCATACCGTGACAGCCTGCCCCAGATCCCAGAAGGCCCTGTCGATCATCGACAAACCCACGTTGCGTTCCAGGCGGGGCGACCATGCGGCTGACGTGATCTGGCCGATTTGCTGCCCGGTGGCATCGCCCGCCTTCACCGGCCAGGGCTTGCCACACGGTGGGCAGGGGTCGCCTCCGAACAAAACGCCACGCATCTCGCGCAGATGGCCCTCGCGCGCCACCTGCTGCAGCGCCTCGCGGCCCAGAAAGTCGATCGACCCATCCAGCGTGCAGAATTTGCCCAGACCTGCTTCCAGCGGGTTGTTTTCTCGCGTGAACTCATTGCCGTAGGACAGCAGCCCGCCTTCGATGCGCTCGATCAGGTTGGGGCAGCCAGGCGTCATGTTGAATTCGCGCCCGGCCTCCCACATCAGATCCCACAGCGCGGACCCGAGCCTGCCGTCGTTAAGGTAGATCTCGAAGCCGCCCTGCTTGGAATAGCCGCCGCGCTCGACCAGCTGGCGCGTGCCCATGAAGTCGATAAAACCGAAGTGGAAGAAACGGATGCCACGCACGGCTTCGCCGAACACCTTGGCCATCACGTCCTCGGCCCGTGGGCCCTGCAGCGACAGGGGTGACACATCGGGCTCCTCCACCGATACGTCCAGCTTGGCACCGAGTGCCAGTCCTTTGGCCCACAACAACACGTCGGAGTCGGCGATCGACAACCAGTAGTGGTCATCGGCGTGCTTGAGCAGCACCGGGTCGTTCACCATGCCGCCCTTGTCGTCGACCAGCGGCACGTACAGGCACTGACCGACACGGGCCTTGCGCAGGTCGCGCGGCGTCATCCACTGCACCAGGCGTGCGGCATCCGGCCCCTTGATCTCCACCTGGCGCTGGCACGACACATCCCACAGCTGCACATGCTGGCGCAAGTGCCAGTAATCCTCCTCTACCGTGGGCTGGAAGGCCTTGGGTAGCAGCATATGGTTGACCACGGAAAAGCCGCGCACGCCGTGCTGTTCGACACGGTCGGTGAAAGGGGTGCGCCGGATACGCCGCGACATGTTCAGGCCGGATGTGGACATTGGGGAACTCGCTTTGCGATTGTGGGGATGGATGGATGTCAAGATGGATGTCAATCGAGCTTCAGACCGACGGAGCGGATCACCTCGGCCCAGCGGACAGCTTCGGCGCGCACATAGGCGGATGACTGCTCTGGTGTCAGCGGCTCGGGCAGCCCGCCGCTGGTGATGATCCAGGACTGGAAATCCGGCTGCAGGATGATCTTGCGGACCTCGTCGGCCAGCCGGTCACGGACGGCCACCGGCATGCCAGCCGGGCCCACCAGCGCCAGCCAGCCTTCCGTGACCAGGCCCGGAAAGCCGGCCTCGACGATGCTGGGCACATTGGGCAGGGAGGGGTGGCGCTGGGCGCTGGTGATCGCCAGCGCCCGCAACTGGCCGGAGCGCACGAAGGACATGCTGGCGGTGACGTTCTCGACCAGCACCGACGCGTGTTTGCCCAGCACCAGCGTGGCGGCGGCACCGGTGCCGCGGTTGGGCACGTGTGTCATCTTCGCCCTGGTGGTGCGTGCGAAGTGCTCACCCATCAGATGCATGATCGAGCCAGCGCCGGCGGACGCGAAGTCCAGTCCCGTGGCTTGCGCCTGCGACTGCTGCACCAGGTCCTTCAGGCTGGTGATCGGTGACGCCGGGTCGACCAGGAACAGCATCGGCCCGCGGTAGACGATGGCAATCGTGGTGAAACCGTTCTGCGCGTCGTAGGGCAGCCTGGAGTACAGCGTCGGGTTGAGCGCCAGCTGGCCGATCCCGCCGATGCCGATGGTGTAGCCGTCGGCGGAAGCTGCGCTGATGGCGGCCACACCGATGCTGCCACTCGCGCCGGGCCGGTTCTCTACCACCACCGGCTGCCCGACGGCGCGACCCAATCGCTCGCTGATCATGCGTGCGACGAGGTCGGCTGAGTTGCCTGGCGGTTGCGCCACGATCAACTTGATGGCGCGACTGGGATAGGTGTCCTGTGCCGCAACACCACCCGCCACCGTCAATGCCAAGAGCAGTGTGGCGAGTACGCGGCCGATGTGCGAGCGGGTCCTTGTCATGCGCTGTCTCCTTTTCGAAGTCGGGGCGAATTCAGGTTCGGGCAACGAGCGCGCGGCCGGATCAACTCGACAGCCACACGCTGTAGCCGTTGGGCGCCATCACCAGCGGCATGTGGTAGGCCGCGTCGGGGTCCGGCATGCAGAAACGCACGACCACCTCCTTCTGCAGACGCAGGCCGGGAAGTACCAGGCCGCGTGTGGCGAAATACGCACCGGTCTGGAAAACCAGCTCGTAGTCCGCCGCCACGTCGAGCTGCGCCGCGTCGATACGCTCCGACAGCCGGCCGCCGGCGTCGGTGCTCCTGGAGAACATCGGGACTCTCGCGCCGTCCGGTGCGATGCGCACCAGCGACACGCCGACATGGCCGGCGTGGGTACCGTCCACCGAATTCAGGGTATGGGTGCTGAGTGTGGCCATGGTGAGGTCTCCTATTCGATCGATGCCTTGTCGCGCTTGCTCGTGGTGGCCAGCACGATCGGGCTGATGACGCCCCGGGCCTTGACGTTGACGCAGGCTGTCTTGCCGCTGGCAATGGCGCGCCGGATGGCCGGGCCGAGTTGCTCGCGTCGCTCCACCAGTTCGCCGTGGCCACCCATGCCCTCGAACAGGGTGTGGAACGGGATGTCGCGGAAGTCGGTGGCGAAGTGTTTGCCATTGGCGAACAGCCGCTCCTGCTGCTGCGAGATGCAGTCCAGCCCGCCGTTGTTGTCGATCACCACGACAATCGGCAGCTGCTCCTGGAACGCCGCCTCGATCGACAAGCCGCCGGAGAGAAACGCGCCGTCACCGCTGATCAGCACCACCGTGGCGTCGGGGTGCGTGTTCTTGGCGGCAACGGCCATCGACACGCCCACGCCCAGCATGCTGAAGGTGCCAGGGTGCAGGATGCCGGCCAGCTTCTGCCCGCCCCAGCCGGCCAGGTTGACGGCAATCTCGGACCAGAAGTGGGTGTTGCCACCGTCGAACACCAGCCAGTCGTTCGCGCCCATCACAGCCTGCACATCGAGCGAGAGTTGCAGCGGGTGCATCTTGCCGCCCTTGTGCGTATCCGCATCGGTTTCGCGCGCCAGGTCGGCCAGGGTCTTGGCCACCCATTCGCCGCGCCAGCCGCGGTTGGTGTCGAACCAGCTGCGATCCAGCTTCCACGCGCCGCGCTGCTTCAGGGCCAGAAGCGCGTCGAAAAACGCCCCCGGGTCGCTCAGCAGCACATGATCGGCCGAACGGTTCATCTCCAGTTCCTCGAAGGAGCCGTTCACGCATACCAGCTGAAGCGTGTCCGGAAACAGCGGTGCGTTGCCGAAGTTCATCTGGTTGTCGAGCCGCCCGCCGACCATGACCACCAGGTCGCAGGCAACGAGCGCCTGGCGCGAGGGCTGGTACTGGTGGATGTCGGCCAGGCCCATGTAGGCTTCGTTGTCCTCGCCCAGCAGCTTCTGGTGGTAGGGGATGTTGAACACGGGGATGTTCAATGCCTTCGCTGTCATTTCCAGCTTTTGCTCGTTGCCCGACCACCACACGCCGTGGCCACCGATGATCATCGGCCGCTTTGCCGCCGCGATCAGCGCCAGCACGGGCTCGAGCGCGGCCGGGTCGGGCCAGGCGCGCGGCGGCGTGGTCGCGGTGCGCACGTACGGCCGTTCCTCGCGCCCGGCGTCTTCGTCGAAGGACGAGAACATGATGTCCACTGGCAGGCTCAGGTGCACCGGGCCGGGGTAGCCGCTGGTGGCGATCTTCCAGGCCCGATCCACGCATTCGCTGATGCGCGTGCCGTCGGTGATGCCCACGCTGTGCTTGGTCAGCGGCGCGGCAATCGCCACATCGTCGATCTCCTTGAAGCCGCCCGCGCCCTTGCGCTTGAGCGTGCTGGACCCGGTGACGAAGATCACCGGCGAGCGCTCGCCCCAAGCCTCCATCATGGCGGGTACGGCGTTGGCAAAACCCTCGGGGCCGACCAGGCAGACCGCCGGCTTGCGCGTGATGCGCGTGTGCGCGTCAGCCAGGTGACCGGCCACCTGCTCGTGCGGGCAGTTGATGACGCGCATGCCGCACTCCATGAAACCCTCCAGTGCCGGGTTGCAGAATCCGCCGGAGAGCGTGAACACATGCTCCACGCCCTTTTCCAGCAGGGCACGGGCCAGCAGGTTGCCGCCGCGCAGTTTGCGTTTCTCGCTCATCGGGATGTCTCCTTGTGGGGGTTGGTTGTCATGCAAGAGGCGCGTCGGGTTGCGCCAGTTGGTCAGGCCCGACATCGCGGATGTCGCGCAGCCCGAGTTGGGCCAGCGCCACGCGGATTTCTTCCGCCAGAGCATGGACCAGGCTGTGCAGCCCGCGTGCGCCGTCCGCCCCCAGTGCATACAACACAGGCCGGCCCAGCATCACCAGGTCGGCGCCGCAGGCGAGCGCCTTGACGATGTCCTCGCCGCTGCGCACGCCGCTGTCGAACACCAACGGATAGGCCGGTCCCAGCCGCTGGCGGATGCGCAGCAGCGCGCTGATGGCCGAGGGCGCACTGTCGAGTTGGCGCCCGCCATGGTTGGACACATAGATGGCATCTGCACCCAGCTCTTGGATGCGTTTTGCGTCGTCCGGGTTCAGCACGCCCTTGACGATGAGCTGGCCCTTCCAACGCGCACG
>JANNDB010000237.1:0-7478 GCA_031387285.1 Betaproteobacteria bacterium
TGTGCTCGAGCGTGCGCTGGTATCGCGGCGCGGACGGGAGCGACTCGCCCGGCAGCTCGGAGGAGATGATGTTCACGACCATCCGGCCGCCGAGCAGCTGATCGAGTGTCGCGAGCTGACGCGCCAACTGCGGCACCCACATCTCGCCCATCCTCACTGCCTGCAAAGCCCTGGGCATGCGTATCGTCGACGTGCGTGACGAGGCCACCGCCGTGTTCGCGGCTGACGCCGCGGCCCGCCTGAGCGGCATCCCCGGCGTTGCCGCAGTGACCGCAGGGCCTGGGATCACCAACACCATAACGGCTCTGAAAAACGCCCAGCTGGCGCAGTCCCCGCTGATCCTGATCGGAGGTGCTGCCCCCACCGCCCTGCAAGGGCGTGGCGCATTGCAGGACATCGACCAGCGCCCGCTGGTGCAACCCCATGTCAAGCGCTTCATCAAGGTCCGCCGCGTACGGGAACTGGGGCCAGCCGTGGAGCGGGCCTTCCGCGAGGCACAGTCCGGTGTTCCCGGGCCGGTATTCATTGAATGCCCGGTGGACCTGCTGTATGAGGAATCGACCATCCGTCAGTGGTACACCGACGCCTCCGGCCGCGGCACTTCCATCGCCGAACGGGCATTGCGCTTTTACCTGCAACACCATGTAGACCGCATGTTCAAAGGCAGCGCTGACACCTTTTCAGTCCATGCCGCACCGGCAGAGGTTGCCGGCGCATCCGCCCGTAGCCTCAACCAGGCCCTGCGGGCTCTGCAACGCGCGCAACGACCCCTGATGGTGATCGGAAGCCAGACCGTGGCAAATGCGCAGCAGGTCGTGCAGGTGGCCCGCGCGATCCGCCAACTGGGTATTCCGGTGTATCTGAGCGGCATGGCACGCGGGCTCTTGGGGCGTTGTGACCCCCTGCAGATGCGCCACCAGCGCCGCGAGGCCCTGCGCGAGTCCGATTGTGTGGTGCTGTGTGGCGTGCCCTGTGATTTCCGGCTCGACTATGGCAAACACATACGGCGCAGCGCCACCCTCGTGGCAGCCAATCGCAGCCGCAAGGATGCGCGGTTGAACCGGCGGCCTGATGTCGCGGCTATTGGTGACGCGGGTCAGTTTCTGCAAGATCTCGCCGCGCGGACCGATGGAGTGGCTGCCAATTCCCCCGACCGGCAAGACTGGCTCGGTACGCTGCGGGAACGCGACGATGCGCGCGAGCGGGCCATCGATACCCAGGCTGCTGTAACCGGGCCGTACGTCAACCCGGTGGCTCTGCTGCGCGCGGTGGAACAGGTGGCGGGCGACAATGCGCTGATCGTCGCCGACGGGGGTGATTTCGTCGCGACCGCCGCCTACGTGCTGCATCCGCGCGCGCCCTTGCGCTGGCTTGATCCGGGTGCGTTCGGCACCTTGGGCGTGGGAGCCGGGTTCGCGCTGGGCGCCGGCGTCTGCGCGCCCGATTCGGAGATCTGGATCGTTCTGGGCGACGGCGCCTGTGGCTACGGCCTGGTCGAGTTCGACAGCTTTGTCCGCCACGGCATACCGGTCATCGCGCTGGTCGGCAATGACGCCGGCTGGACCCAGATTGCCCGGGAACAGGTCAAGATGTTGGGCGACGACGTGGGAACGGTGCTCGCGCGCAGTGCGTACCACGAGGTGGCGATGGGCTTCGGTGCGGAAGGCATGGTGGTGCGCGAGGCCGCCGAGGTAGGCGCTGCGCTGGTGCGCGCCAGGGAAATTGCCCACACAGGCCGTGCGGTATTGGTCAACGTGTGGCTCGACAAGACCGAGTTCCGCGAAGGCTCGATCTCCATGTGACCTGGTCCGTGCGCGTCCGCCGCGGCGCGCCGTATCAGGGTGAACGCTGAGTGTTTTTTGCCCAACTGTCTGCTAAGGTGTGCGGCATTCCAACTCGTGCTGACCGCCATGACCACCATTGAACCCACCGACCTGCCCCTGCAACGCGCCTACCGCTGGGAGAAGGAACGCGCCAACGAGGTATTCCTGACCCAACCCATGGGCGGCGGCGTCGTGCGCGACTGGACCTGGGTGCAGACCATGGACGAAACCCGGCGCATGGCCGCGTACCTGAAGTCGCTGGGTTACGAACCGGGCAGCCGGATCGCCATCATGAGCAAGAACACCGCCTGGTGGATCATGGCGGACATGGCCATCTGGATGGCAGGTTACGTGAGTGTGCCGATCTACCCCAATCTGGTGGCGGAAACCGTGCGCCAGATCCTCGAACATTCAGAGACCAAGCTGTGCATCGTCGGCAAGCTCGATGACTGGAAGTCCATGCAGCCGGGCATCCTTCCCGGCATGCCGTGCATCAGCACGCCGCTGTGCGACGCCAAGGGTTTTACGGTGTGGGACGAGGTCATCAAGAAGACTGCGCCGATGAAGGAGAGCCCGCTCTACGCCCACGACGCGCTGGCCACCATCATCTACACCTCGGGTACCACCGGCATGCCCAAGGGGGCCATGCACCACTTCGGCGCATTTGCACATACCGCCAAGGCACTGGCGGCGACCTTGAAGGCCGACAGCTCGGAGCGCGCCCTGTCCTACCTGCCGCTGGCCCACGTCGCCGAGCGTTTCCTGGTGGAGGCCGAAGGCCTGTATCTCGGGTCCCACATCTTTTTCGCCGAGAGCCTCGATACCTTCCTGGCTGACCTGCAACGCGCGCGCCCGACCTTCTTCTTCTCGGTGCCACGCCTGTGGGTCAAGTTCCAGCAAGGGGTGTTCGCCAAGATGCCGCCCAAGAAACTCGACCGCTTGATGTCGATCCCGATCCTGGGCGGAATCGTCAAGAAGAAGATCCTCAAGCAACTCGGCCTCGACTCCGTGCGTTTTGCCGGCACTGGAGCCGCGCCCCTTCCTCCCGAGGTCATGGCCTGGTACCGCAAGCTGGGCCTGGAACTGCTGGAAGGTTATGGCATGACCGAGCAGTTTGCGTTTGCCACCTCGAACCGCCCGGGGCAATCGCGCATCGGTTATGTGGGCAGCGTCACCGATTGTTGCGAAGTCAAGCTGTCGGACAGCGGCGAAGTGCTGACACGCGGACCAGCGCACATGATCGGGTATTACAAGGAGCCCGAGAAGACCGCTGAAACCATGACCGCCGATGGCTGGCTCAAGACCGGCGATCTGGGTGAATTCGACAGCGAAAAGCGCCTGCGCATCACCGGTCGCGCCAAGGAACAGTTCAAGACCAGCAAGGGCAAATACGTGGCACCGGCGCCCATTGAAGGCAAGCTGGCGTCGTTCATGCGCATCGAGGCCTGCATGGTGTCGGGTGTGGCGTTCCCCCAGCCATTTGCCATTGCGATGCTGCCGCTCGGCCAATGGGATGCGTTGCAGGCACCGGACGCGCGCAAGGAGTTCGACGCAGAGTTGGGTGCGCACCTGAAGGTTGTCAATGCCCAGCTTGATCCGCACGAGCGTCTCGACTTCGTGTCCGTCGTGCCGGAGCAATGGACGGTGGAGAGCGGATTCGTCACGCCAACGCTGAAGATCAAGCGCAACGTCGTCGAGAAACACTATGAGCCATTCTTCGAAACCTGGGCCAAGGCGCGCAAGCCCGTGGTCTGGCACAAAGCCTGAAGCCGGAGCGCAGGAGCACGCCAATGCACGCCGACCCACTGATCCTGGAAGCCATCTACGACCATGAGGCGGCGCAGCCCGCCAAGGTGTTCCTGACCCAGCCGCTGGGCGCAGGCCGGGTGCAGGACTACACCTGGGCGCAGACGGTGGATCAGGCGCGCCGCTTGGCCGCCCACCTGCGCGGACTGGGGCTGGGCGAAGGCGGCCAGATCGCCATGTTGTCGAAGAACTGCGCGCACTTCTTCATGGCCGAGCTGGCGATCTGGATGGCGGGTTACACCACGGTGGCGATTTTCCCGACCGAAGGACCGGACACCATCCGCTTCGTGCTGGTGCAAAGCGACGCCAAACTGCTGTTTGTCGGCAAACTCGATGCCTGGGAACAACAGCGTACCGGTGTGCCAGACGGCCTGCCCTGCATCGCCTTCCCGCTCGCACCGGCAAACACCCTGCCCCAGTGGGACGACATCGCAGCGCGCACCCCGCCGCTGGCAGGCCGTCCCCAGCGCAAGCCGGACGACACGGCCATGATCATCTACACCTCGGGCTCTACCGGTACGCCCAAGGGGGCGATGATCGGCTTTGGCGCAGTCAGCGCCGTGGCCAACGGTTACCGCAGGGATCTCGAGAGCCGGGTGGGTGCCGAGCGCGACTGGCGTGTACTGTCCTATCTGCCGCTGGCCCATTCGTTCGAGCGGGCGGTGATCGAATCGTCGGCCTGGATGAGTGGCCGTGGCCATGTATTCTTTGCCGAGTCGCTCGAGACCTTTCTGGCCGACCTGAACCGCGCCCGGCCCAACCTGTTTGTGTCGGTGCCACGCTTGTGGTTGAAGTTCCAGCAAGGCGTTCTGGCCAAGATGCCGGCGAAGAAGCTCGACTTCCTGCTGGGGCTGCCGATCATCGGCAAGCTGGTCGGGCGCAAGGTGCTCAAGGGCCTCGGGCTGGACCAGGTCGAGCTCGCCGCCAGTGGCTCCGCGCCGATCCCGGCGGAGCTGATCGCCTGGTACCGCAAGCTTGGCCTTAACCTGATGGAGGGGTATGCGATGACGGAGGACTTCGCGTTCTCGCACCGCTCCACCGAAACCGCGAATGCGCCCGGGTACGTGGGTGTGCCCTACGACGGCGTCGAAGTGCGCATCGGCGAAGGCAACGAGATCCTGATCAAGTCGCCGGGGCAGATGCAGGGTTACTACAAGCGCCCTGATCTGGACGCCGAATGCTTCACCGCGGATGGATTCTTCCGCACCGGCGACATGGGTGAACGGCGCGCAGACGGCCTGCTCAAGCTCACGGGCCGCGTGAAGGAGCTTTTCAAGACAGCCAAAGGCAAGTACGTGGCGCCGGCTCCGATCGAGAATCGCATCAACGAGCACCCCATGGTCGAGCTGTCCATAGTGTCCGGCGTGGGTGAACCCGCCGCGTTTGGCATGGTCGTGCTGGCCGATCACCTGCGGCCGCGTCTGAATGATCCGGCTGTGCGCGCCGAAGTCGAAAGCGAAATGGCCGCGCTGCTCCAGCGGGTCAACGCGGGTCTGGCCGACTACGAACGCCTGCAGATGCTCGTGGTGGCCGCCCAGCCCTGGTCGATCGAGAACGGTTGTCTGACGCCCACCATGAAAATCAAGCGCAGCCGCATCGAGGCCAGTGTGGCCGCGCGCATCGCTTCGTGGTACGGCAGCGGCAATCCGGTCGTGTTCGCCTGAAGCGGCGCTGCCGCGCGGTGGTTTTGTGAAGGCGGCGCAGACCTGGAAGGCTGTCTCCTAGAATGGTTCGCATACTCCCGGACCATGGACATGCCATCGACCCCTGAATCTGCTGCCGCACCCACGGCTGCATCCACCGACACCACGGCAATCGCCCGGCAGGCCATCGTGGACCACTCGGGCAAGGTATTTGCCTACGAGCTGTTTGACCGCTCCATGGCCGGCAAGCAGCACAACGCCGCCAGCGACGCGCAGTTGCTGTTCAACGTGCTGGCCCACGCCGACAGCAGCGCGCTGATCGACAACCGCACCCTGTTTGTCAACTGCACCCATGCCAGCCTGGCGGCGGGCCATCTGGACCTCGTGCAGCCTGAGCGCATCGTGCTGGAAATTCCACCGGTGCCCGACGACGCGCCGGACGACATTGAGGCACGCCTGCAGGCGCTCACCGACACCCGCAAACGCGGGTTCAAGCTCGCCTTTGGCCACAGCGTGCTTGGCCCGGCGTATGCGCACTGGCTGCCCCTGGCTTCCTATATCAAGCTGGACATGCACCTGATCCGGCCCGAGCAGGTAGCGCTCTTCGTGCGGTCGGTGCAGCGCCACACCGATGCCCGCATCATTGCCGAAAAGGTCGAGACGGCCGAGCAGCATCTGCATCTTGCTGATCTGGGCGTCAAGCTGTTTCAGGGCTACTGGTTCGCCAAGCCGGTGCTTGTCACGGGTCAGACGGTGCGCCCATCCCAGGCGGTCATCATCCAGCTGATCAACCTCGTACGCAAACAGGCCACCACGGCGGAGATCGAGGAAATTCTCAAGCGCGACGCCAGTCTTTCGTTCAACCTGCTGCGCTTCATCAATTCCTCCGGCTTCGGCCTGAGCGTGGAGGTCAGCTCTTTCCGCCACGCGGTGATGATCCTGGGCCTCAAGAAGCTGTTCCGCTGGGCCGCGCTGCTGCTTACCACCTCGCGCGTCGGCGGCATTGCCCCGGCCGTCGGCATGACCGCCGTGGTGCGCGGGCGGCTCATGGAACTGCTGGCAGCCGAGTTGCTGCCGCCGGACGAGTGCGACAACGCCTTTGTCGTTGGCGTGTTCTCGCTGCTGGACACCATGCTGGGCATGCCGATGGACAAGGCGCTGGAAGCGATATCGCTGCCGGAGTCCGCCGTCAGTGCGCTGCTGCTGCGCCGCGGGTTGCTGGCGCCGTTCCTGGAGTTGGCCATTGCCTGCGAAACCGCGGACGACGAGGCCTTTGCGCGCTGCGCCAATGCGTTGCAATTGTCCAACCGGCAGGTGAACTGGGCGCACTTGCAAGCGCTGGCGTGGGCCGAAACGCTCAACGAGCAGACCTGAGCGCCTCGAGCCCAGGAGCCTACGCGCGCGGATGGTGCTGCGCCAGCAATACCTTGAGCCGCTCACGCGCAATATGCGTGTAAATCGTCGTTGTTGAAATGTCCGCGTGGCCGAGCAGCATCTGCACCGTGCGCAGGTCCGCGCCGTGATTCAGCAGATGGGTTGCAAACGCATGGCGCAGGGTATGCGGTGACGGTGCCGGCGCTATGCCCGCACGTGCGGCGTAGCGCTTGATCAGGCTCCAGAACATCACGCGCGACATCGCCGTTCCGGCATTCACACCACGTGCTGTCACGAACAGCGCCACGGTCTGGCGCACCCCGAGGAGGGCCGGCCGCGCCTGCGCCAGATATTGCCTGAGCCAGTTGGCGGCTTCTTCGCCGAACGGCACCAGACGCTCCTTGTTGCCCTTGCCAAAAACCCGCACCACGTGCTCCTGCAGGCTGATGTTGAGCGTGCGCAGACCCACCAGTTCACTGACACGCAAACCGCTGCCGTACATCAACTCGATCATGGTCCGGTCGCGCACGCCCAATGGGGTGGAAACATCCGGCGCGGCAATCAGGCGTTCGACTTCGTCCTCGGTCATGCTGTGCGGCACCCGCAGCGGCTGGCGCGCAGCGAGCAGCTTGAGGGTCGGGTCGGCGGCGACGCGGCGCTCGCGCAGGGCCCAGCGGAAATAGCGCTTGAAGACGGTCAGGCGCCGGTTTGCCGTGGTGGCGCGGGATTCACTGTGGCGATGGGCGAAATACGCCAGAAGCTGGTGCTCCTGCGCGGCATCGAGCGTGCCGCCAGCCGCACGCGTCCAGGCTACGAACTGGTTGAGGTCACG
>JANNDB010000244.1:0-3144 GCA_031387285.1 Betaproteobacteria bacterium
ATGTCTGCCGGCTCGGCAGTGTCGCTGCTGGCCAGCACGGCGTCCCCTACCGTGATGGGCTCCGTGCTGTCGCCCGCAGCCGGGGTGAGGGACGCAACAAAAGCGGTGGCGCCGCCGGAACTTGCGGCGGCACTTGCCGGGACATCGGTCCCGGACAGCAGCCCGTCAACGGGCGCGGCGTCGCCGCCACCGCCGCCGCAGGCGACGAGCACAAGGGCCAAGCCCGCGGCGATTGCGCCTGCGGCCAGAACGCGAGGTGTGATGTCATGCATGGTGGTCCTCGCAATCAAAAGTTCTTGGCGCCGGGCAGCGGCGTATTCAGGTACGGGAAGGCCGTGCGGTAGTCGGATGCCGTGGTGCGCGAACCGTCCACGAAGGCAACGCCGCCGGCCTGCGCATCGGCTGGCTTGCAACCGACCTGCAGGGCGTCCTGGTTGCCGCTGAGCACGCACAGGGCGCCCATGACGACGCGCAGTGCCACGTCCACGACGTCATCACCGAGTCTGCGTCCGTTGGGGAACCCGGCAGCATCGCCACCAGCCACGCCCAGCGGGTTCTGGCTGGCGACGGGTGTGACGGCGATGCTGGTGTTCAGGCGCAGCATCTCGGCCAGTGGTCCGCCGACGCCCAGGCCGGTGATATTGGATGGCCGGTTCACGGTTGGCAGGCCCGTGAGAAAGGCGGTCATCAGGTCGGTGCGCGGAAAGTT
The DNA here is from genome assembly GCA_031387285.1 of Betaproteobacteria bacterium. Classification (GTDB taxonomy): domain Bacteria; phylum Pseudomonadota; class Gammaproteobacteria; order Burkholderiales; family Burkholderiaceae_C; genus CAISIP01. Next base: position 710 of record JANNDB010000244.1, read on the forward strand.
GGTGGGTGCAGGCGCGCCAAACAGTGCCTCGATCAGGGCCGGCAGGGTCGGATGGGTCACGTAGTCGGCAAAGTTGGCGGCATCGTCCTTGGGTTTCGATGCGTTGAACTTGTCCTTGTCCTTGAGGCCGATCACCACTTCGTTGACCAGCGGCATGCCCAGGCGCGACACCTGCGTCCATGCGCCGCCAGCCTTTTCGCTGGCCTGGAGCCCGGCCGACGGCTTGCCGTTGAGCAGGCGGGCCTGGCGCAGGCTGGCTGTTGTCCAGCCTCCAATCACCTTTTCGCTGCCCGCAGTCAGGCAGGCGGCCGGCACCTCGAGCGCGATGCTGGTGACGTTCTTGTCGGCGATCGTGCCGGCACCGAAGGCGGCGGCGTTGGCCTCGTTGGTGATGACGGCACCCGGCGCGTTGATCAGGTCAAAAATGGTTCCCAGCGTGACGGGGAACGGGTCCTGGCGCTGGCCCACAAATACCTTGCCCTGTGTTGCGCAACCCGGTATCGAGATGTTGTAGACGTATTTGTTCGCGTAGGTGTCGTAGGCAGCCTTGTTCCCAAGCGTCTTTTCGCCGACGTAGTCCAGCGGCTTGGTGAAGGTGGTTCCGCCGCCGGCGATGCTGATCTGCTGGCGCTGGCCGCCACGCCGGTCGCCGCGCACGATGAACATCTCGTACTCTTCGCGAAATGCCAGCGGATCATTGGAAACCCCGCTCACCGGGCCCGAGGCACGCAGCGGTATCGCCACGCTTTTCTTGGCGCCGGGGGCTCCGATGTCCAGCGTGATGCCGTTGCCGTTGTTGTTCAGGGTGTTCTTGAAGCGGAACTGGAACGTGATGTCCTCCACCGCGTCGCCGTTGTTGTCCACGTGGATCTCGTAGAGGCCGTTCGAATCCAGTGTGAAGTAGTTCGGGCCGCCATAGGCGTCCTGCAGCGGCAGGTAGTTGGCGATCAGCGTGACGAAGTCGTTGCGGCCGGCCTCGTAGCTGCGGAACATGTAGAAGTCGGTTCCGTCGACCTTGGGCTGCGTGGTGATGAAAGGCGCTTCGCGGTGGCTCGAGGCGAAGACGGCGCTCATGGTCGCGCATAACGCGAGCGCTGCCAGCGCTTTCGCGCCGTGGGGGTATCGTTGCATGCTGCTCTCCGGTTGGGGTTCGGGCAAAAAGCTGCCCGCCCACCGGATACGCGCCAGACGCGCGCTTGGATTCAGAGCGCCGTTTTCAGCACCGCGCCCTTGAACAAGACCGGCCCGGTCGGCCCGCCTGAACTCACCCCGCCCTTGGGTTCCAGGCTGATCGCCAGCGTCGGCGATTCGCGCACGTCACCCTCTTGCGCGGTCAGGCGCACCACCGGAGCCTGGTCGAGCACGCCGAGCGAGCGCGGTCCGCTGCCGGGCGCGATGACCCACAGCTGCAGCGATTTGTCATCCGCCTCGCGGTAATTGCCCACGCGCTTGAGCGTCAGGCGCCGTGACGAGGGATCAAAGGTCACAAGGATCGACGCGTTGGACTTGGCGTCGGCCAGCACGGCGACGTATTCCAGGCGCTGGGTTGCCGCGAGCTGTTGTTGTGCCGCCAGGGCGCTTTGTAGTGCCTGCTGGCTCTGGTCACGCAGTTGGGCGATCTGCGCCTCCAGTTCTCCGCGCAGGCCCAGACCAACCACCAGCGCCAGCCCGGCGGCGGCTGCCGCGCCCAGGGCGGCTGGCCGCCAGAAAGCGAGGCCGGTCCACCACGGCGTGGCTGCCGTCGGGCGTTGGCGAGACGCCGGCTCCGGCGATCGGTTCGATTGGGCCAAGTCAATCGCCGCCGCTTCGGCCTGCGCCAGCTGGGTGAGCTGGGCGTCTATCCGTGACCAGAGCTCGGGCGGCGGTGCCACCGCCGGCTGCAGCTCGACCATGCCGGCCAGCCGGCTTTGCCAGACCAGTGCGGTGGCGCGGATCGACGGATCCTGCCGCGCCAGGGATTCGAAGCGCCGGCGCGCGCCGCCGCGCAAGGTGCCCAGCGCGTACGCTGCGGCCAGCCGTTCGACCAGGCCGGGATGCTTGGACAGCTTCATGCAAATTTCCCCATGCAACCGCGCAGTTGCTCAAGCGAGCGCCGGATCCAGGTCTTGACGGTACCCAGCGGCAGCTTGAGCTGCTCGGCCAACTCGCCGTGACTCAGCTCCCGCAGATAGGCCATGGTCAGGACCTCGCGCTGGCGCGGCTGCAGCATCGACAGGCAGCCCTGCAGCGCACGCGCGGCCTGGCTTGCCTGGGTTTGCTCGAGCGGGCCCGGGTCGGCACTCGCCAGGTGATCAATGGGCGAGTCGCCGTCGTCCGAATCGGAGAGCGAGTCTGAAACATCTTCGCGCGCCGCCTTGCGCCGGCGCAGCGCGTCGAGGGCGCGGCTGCGCACGATCAGGCCGAGCCAGGCCATGGGCGGGCTGAGCGAGCCGCGG
>JANNDB010000265.1:0-1570 GCA_031387285.1 Betaproteobacteria bacterium
GTTGCTGGCGGTCTTCGACATGCCAGTCACATTCCACCGCTGTCTGGTGCCGGTGGCAGGCGGCGTCACGGCGGCACTGATGCTGTCGCAAGCCATCTGGCTGACCGAGACGCTGGACCCCGCTTCGGATGGCTGGTTCATGTGCTCGCAGGAGCAATGGACGCAGGAGACCGGTCTGACCCGCTGGGAGCAGGAGACGGCACGGCGTGCGCTGCGCCACGCCGGATTGATCGTTGAGCGCCGCCTGGGCATGCCGGCCAAGCTCTGGTTTCGGGTGTGCCCTGGCGCTGTCATGCGCGCCCTGCAGGCAAGTGTTGACCAGGGGGGACGGTGACGATGGGTGCGTCCGTCGTGGCCAACCAACTGGGCGCTCCTTCAGCTGAGGCGTCGCCATGGGAGCAATCGACCCATGCCGATCCACTGCCGATCATCTGGCCGCTGCTTGGGCGCCACATCGCGTTCCACCGGCGGCTGGTCGATCTCACCGACAGCGTCAAGGCAGCCTTGCTGCTGTCGCAGTCGATTTACTGGACGCGCCGTGGCCGAGACATTGCCCAGACCAGCGGCTGGTTTCACAAGACGACCGAGCAATGGGCCTGGGAGACCGGCTTGTCGGCCAAGGAGCAGCGACTTGCGCGAGACGCACTCAAGAACCTCGCGCTCATTGATGAGCGTCGCATGGGTGTTCCCCCTCGCGTTCATTTCCGACTCCAAACGGAGCAGTTGGGTAACCGCTTGTCCGATCGGACTGCCAGCGTAGCGCGTAGTGTCAACTGGCAAGACGCGGCCATGGTGGCCAAGATGCTTGGGCCTTCGGTGGCATACCACCGCACGCTCGCGGACATTGGCGGCGGCGTGCATGCGGGGCTGATGCTGTCAAGGGCGTTGCATCGCACACGGCTGCAAACCGCCCGAAAGCACGATGCGTGGATTAGCAACTCGGCCGCGCTGTGGTGCGACGAGCTTGGCTTGTCCCGCCGTGAGCAGGAGACTGCGCGCCGCGACCTGGCACGTATCGGCGTTTGGGAAGAAGCGCTGCAGGGCATGCCGTCCAGGCTGGTCGCGCACATCCGCCTGGATGACCTGCTGTCGCTGTTGATGCATGGTGCTGCGGCGGCCGCGCAGGACGCTTGCTGCACAGCGGCACCAGTCTGCGGGGAAGCCACAAGCAGGTTTGCACAAAAGGGCGAAATAACCATGTGGCAACCCCACATACAAATTTTGCCCTTTCCGCCATCACAGATTGGCCCTTTCCGCCATCCCTCTATATATACAAAGAGTACAAGTGAATTAGTACAACCACAACACGCGCGATGCGTGGCGCATACGGCAAGCACGTTGGCCGATGGGCTGGAGTGTGGTGGTGGTGATCTGATCTTTCCACAAGAGATGCTGTCGCCGGAACGGGAAGCAGCTCGACTGCTGCTGCAGGGCAATGGCGATCTGGCCCAGGCGCTACTGGACGAACTGGCTGGCCGGTTGCAAGCCAATGGCGTGCGCAGCAGCCCTGTGGCTTACCTGCGCGGCCTTATCGCCCGTGCCAAGGCCGGCACCTTCCTGCCGGAACTCG
>JANNDB010000279.1:0-1599 GCA_031387285.1 Betaproteobacteria bacterium
AACCCGGTCAACCTAACCGCGCCGTGGATGTCATCAGAACGAAATATTTGGTGATCAACGGCACTACGACAGGCTGGGGGTTGAAGTGTTTCCCCTGAGGGCATGGGCACCCACCAAAAACAAAAGGCCCCGGCAATCGCCGGAGCCTGATGTCGACCGAGAATCCCCAGTCCTTGGCGCGAATCTTACACCATCGCTCGCGAATTTGTCATGGATCGTGTAGCAGCAAAGATGGGCAGATGGCCCTCAACGAATCCATCGTCGAAGGCGCCGCCCTTAAATGATTTGGGGAGCTGGGTTAAGCGACCCGGCCCGCGCCGCAGCTTTCACTCGGCCAACCGGCGGTGCAATACTGACGCGAAGCAGATAAATGTGGCTAACCATTGACAGATATCCACAATAGCCTACTATTCGCCACATGCCGGCTGCCACCCACCACAAGAAAGTCCTGCGGCTGGCTCACCGTGCCCAGGGGGTCACGGCGCGCGAAATCGCGGCGGCTGGCATTCACCGGCAGGCGCTGACCCGCCTGGTCGAGGCCGGGCAACTCGAGCGCGTCGTGCGCGGTCTCTATCGGCTGCCCGAGCGTCCCTTTGGCGAGCACCATGGTCTTGTGCTGGTGAGTGCGGCGGTGCCGCACGGGGCGATCTGCCTGCTCAGCGCATTGCAGTTTCACGGCATTGGCACGCAGCTTCAGGCCGACGTGTGGATTGCGATCGACCGGCGGGCGCACCGACCGTCGCTTCGATACCCGCCGCTGCGCGTGGTTCGTTATTCGGGGGCGGCGTTGACCGAAGGTATCGAGTCCCGCCGCATCGAGGGGCAAACGGTGCGCGTCTACAACATTGCAAAAACCTTGGCCGACTGCTTCAAGTACCGCAACAAGATCGGCATCGACGTTGCGCTGGAGGCGCTGCGCGAAGCCTGGCGCGCCCGGCGCTTCAGCATGGACGAGCTGGACTGTTATGCCCGCATTTGCCGCGTGCAGCGCGTCATGCAGCCGTACCTCGAAGGGCTGGTGGCATGAAAACGCATCGCGATGGCCTGGCCCGTTCGATGCAGACACGATTGGCGCGGCACGCAAAGGCGATCAACACCGATCCTCAACGAATCGATCATCGAAGCCGCCGCCGTCGAATGGTTCGGGTAGTCGGGTTATGCCATCGGGCACGGGCCACATATGGCACCCGGTGAACCGGCGGCTGAACCCGGCCATTCCATCCCGCACCCTCGCCACCCGGCGCTACACGCTGCTGCCCAAGCTGCCGAGCGGGGAACTGAGCGTTGCGGTGGGCAACTCTCCGGAATTGCCGGATAGTTCAAACCGAAGGAGCCAGAAACGATGGGCAAAGATTTCGATACACCGCCGCCACCGGGTGGCCAGTTCCTCGTTTATGAGACGGAGGACGGAAAGCTGAAGCTCGAAGTGCGGTTCGAGGGCGAGACCGTGTGGCTCACGCAGCAGCACATGGCGGAGCTGTTCCAGACGACGCAGAAAAACAACAGCCTGCGTCTCCAGATCATGTTCGACAAATCTTTCCAACTCAAAGCTCTCCCACACGACGGTCCAGGCTTCGCCACGACACGCTAGGATCAGTG
>JANNDB010000367.1:0-10050 GCA_031387285.1 Betaproteobacteria bacterium
AACCCGGATGAGGCGCCCGTTCATGCGCTGGCCAACATCGACCTTGCCATCGAGCCGGGCGAATTCGTCTCGCTGATCGGCCCCTCCGGCTGCGGCAAGACCACGCTGCTGCGCGTGATTGCCGATCTGGAACACATCACCTCGGGCTCTGTTCTGGTCAACGGCGTTTCGCCGCACGACGCACGCCTCGCCCGCGCCTACGGCTACGTGTTCCAGGCGCCGGCGCTGTTTCCCTGGCGCACGGTGCTGGGCAATGTGCAGCTGCCCTTGCAGATCCAGGGCAAGTCGCGCGACGAGAGCCGCGCGATTGCGATGGAGCAACTAGGGCGCGTCGGGCTCACCGGATTCGAGGGCAAGTACCCGTGGCAACTTTCGGGCGGCATGCAGCAGCGGGTGTCGATCGCAAGGGCCCTGTCCTTCGAGCCGCGCATCCTCATGATGGACGAGCCCTTTGGCGCGCTCGACGAGATCACCCGGGACCGGCTCAACGAGCAGTTGCAGCAGTTGTGGCAGCGCGAGCGGCGCACCGTCGTGTTCGTGACCCACTCCATCGCCGAGGCGGTCTACCTCTCGACCCGCATCGTGGTGATGTCGCCGCGCCCGGGGCGCATCGTGCGGGTGATTCCCTCCACGCTGCCGGACCAGCGCGAACTGGGCATGCGCGACTCGGCCGAGTTCGTGGCGGTGGCGCACGCCGTGCGGGAGGCGCTGGCCGATGGCCACCACGACTAAGGCGCAGCCGAAGGGCGCTGCGTCTGTTCTGGTTCAGCAGGGGCTGCCCATCGCCGTGGTGCTGATTACCCTGTTGGTGCTCTGGTATGCCGGCGCCGTCTACCTGAACGCGCCGGGCGCCATCGAACGCGTGCTGGATCCCAAGGGTCCCTGGAACTGGAAAGACCTGTTGCGCGAGACCATGCAGATGCAGCGCCCGGTGCTGCCCGCCCCCCATGAGGTCGCAGCCGACCTGTGGAGCAGCGTGATGGACTGGCCGCTGGACTCGCCGCGCAACCTGCTCTACCACGTGGCCGTCACCGGCCAGAGCACGCTGGTGGGTTTTGCGATGGGAACGGTGCTGGGGCTGGTGCTCTCGGTGTGTATCGTGCATTCCCGCACGCTGGACCGCGCCCTGCTGCCCTGGATCGTCGCCTCCCAGTCGGTGCCGGTTCTGGCCATCGCGCCGATCGTGCTGGTCATCCTGGGCAGCTTCGGGCTGGCCGGTGTGGCGCCCAAGGCGGTGATCGCCATGTACCTGTGCTTTTTTCCGGTCACAGTGGCCATGGTGCAGGGCCTGCGTTCGCCCCAGGTCATCGAGACCGAAATGCTGCACACCTACGCCGCCTCGCGCTGGCAGGCGCTGTGGATGCTGCGCCTGCCCGCTGCCCTGCCCTTCCTGTTCCCGGCGCTGCGCGTGGGCATCGCCGCCGGACTGGTCGGCGCCATGGTGGCCGAATTACCCACCGGCGCCCAGGCCGGACTGGGCGCGCGCCTGCTGACCGGTTCGTACTACGGGCAGACCGTACAGATCTGGTCGGCGCTGGTGATGTCGGCGCTGCTCGGACTGTTCCTGACCGCGGTGATGGCTGGCATCGAGCACCTGGCGCTGCGCAACCGGAGGAATGCGTGAAGCCGTCCAGCCGTGCCGGCACGCTCGCCCTTATTGTGGGTTCACTGCTGCTGGCGGGCCTGTTCATGGCCTCGCCGCTGGCCGCCGGCGATGAACCGGCCGAAGTGCCGTTCTGGCTCGCCACGCTGGCACTGGCCGGCCTGGCCCTCACGAGCATCCGCCGGCTCGCAGCCATTGAAGGGCATCGCATCTACGCCACGCTCACCGCCGCGCTGTTCGGCGTCTGGGTAGTGTATTTCTGGCAGTTGCTCACCGTTGCACTGGAAGTGCCCCGGGTGTTGCTCCCAGCTCCCTGGCTGATCGTGCAGTCGCTGTTCGACAACCTCGGTAAATTGGGCAACGACTTCACCCAGACCGTCGTGAGGGCTGTGCTGCTGGGCTGGGCGCTCGGTTCCGCGCTGGGTTTCGCGGTAGCGGTGGCGATCGACCGCATGCCCTTCCTGCAACGCGGCCTGTTGCCGGTAGCATCCCTCACCAGCACGATTCCGCTGGTCGGAGTAGCGCCCATCATGGTGATGTGGTTTGGCTTCGAGTGGCCGTCCAAGGCGGCGGTGGTGGTGCTGATGACGTTTTTCCCCATGCTGGTGTCCACGCTGGCCGGGCTGCAGGCTTCCAACCGGCTCGAACGTGAACTGATGCACAGCTACGCAGCGGGTTACACCCGCACCCTGTGGTCGCTGCGGCTGCCCGCAGCCCTGCCCTTCATGTTCGGCGCGCTCAAGGTGAACGCCACACTCGCGTTGATTGGCGCCATCGTGGCAGAGTTTTTTGGCTCACCGACCTCGGGCCTGGGCTTCCGGATTTCCACCGAAGCCACCAAGATGAACATGACGCTGGTCTGGGCCGCGGTGGTGGTGGCGGCTATCACCGGGTCGGTGGCATACGCCTTGCTTGTCTCGCTGGAGCGCCGTGCCGCGTTCTGGCACCCCTCGATACGGGGGAAGAAATAGGCTGCGCAGGGCTGCAAATCCAGGCGATGTGCAGGTTTCTACCAATGGAAGCAAGCCTTGTGGCGGTTTACCCTGTAGGGCCAGAGAGTGACAGTCGCAGATAAGCCAATGAACCGTTTTTTCAACCAAGGAGTTTTCATGATCAGACCTTCCGTATTGACCAAGACCCTACTCGCGGCCGTGGTCGCGGCCAGCGGCTTTGCCGCTTTCGCGCAGGAGAAAGTCACGGTGCAGCTCAAGTGGCTGCCGCAGGCGCAGTTCGCCGGTTACTACGTGGCCGCCGCCAAGGGTTACTACAAGGCCGAGGGCCTGGATGTGACCATCAAACCCGGCGGTCCGGACATCTCCCCGGTGCAGGTCATCGCCGGCAAGGGCGCCGACGTGGTGGTGAACTGGATGCCCGACGCGCTGGCCGCGCGTGAAGCCGGTGTGCCGCTGGTCAACATCGCCCAGGTCTTCAACAAGTCCGGCCTGATGCTCACCTGCAAAAAAGCAAGTGGTGTCACCAAGCCGGCCGACCTCAAGGGCAAGACCCTGGGTGTCTGGTTTGGCGGCAATGAGTACCCCTTCCTCAACTGGATGGCCAAGCTCAACCTGAAGCCGGACACCGACATCAAGATCATGAAGCGGGGCTTCAACGTCGACCCGCTGCTGCAAAACCAGGCCGCCTGCATCTCGACCATGATCTACAACGAGTACTGGCAGGTAGTGGACGCGGGCGTGAAAGAAGCCGATCTCATTACCTTCTTCTATGAAGAACAAGGTGTGGCGTCCCTGGAAGACGGCCTGTACGTGCTCGAATCCAACCTGAAGGACCCGGCCTTCGTCAAGCGCATGGCCAAGTTCCTCAAGGCAACCTTCAAGGGCTGGAACGACGCCGTGAAAAACCCGACCGAAGCCGCGCAGATCGTGGTGAAGGCCGACACCTCCGGCAGCGCCAAGGAATCCGTCCAGAAGCGCCAGATGGAAAACGTGGCCAAGCTGATCAGTACCGCCGGCACGCCCAAGATGGGTTACCTGGAGCCGGCCGCTTATGAGCGTACCGTGAAGGTGCTGCTCTCCAGCGGCAGCTCGCCGGTGATCAAGAAGGACCCGGGCAAGGCGGGCTACTCACACGCCGTCTGGGAAGCCGCCAAGTAAGCGGGCATCACGCTGGCGGCGCATCCATCCGTGTCGCCAGCGCCAGAAAATCAGCTTCGAAGGCTTCGCCAGCCACCGGTCCGCTGTACTGAAAACCCTGCATTTCGTCACAGTACAGCAGGCGCAGCAAGCGCCGCTGTTCCTCGGTTTCCACGCCCTCGGCGACCACGTTGAGGTTGAGCGCGTGCGCCATGCTGACGATGGTCGAAACCAGGGCCAATCCCTGGGGTGACGCCGTCATCTCCGTGACGAAGGACTGGTCGATCTTCAAGGTATCCAGTGGCAGCCTGGCCAGGTAGCTCAGCGACGAGAATCCGGTGCCGAAGTCATCGATGGCGACCCGCACGCCCATGTCGCGTATGGCGCGCAAGGTGGTGATGTTGTAGTCGACATCGTCCATGATCAGGCTCTCGGTTATCTCCAGTTCAAGTCCGGCAGCCGCGTGGCCGTCGGTGCCGATCACCTGCCGGATTTCGTTGGCGAAGCCCCGATCACGCAACTGCAGCGGTGACACATTGACGGCAATGCGCACCACCGGCAGGCCAGCCGCACGCCAGCGCTGGTAGTCGCTGATGGCCTGGCGCAGGGCCCAGCGGCCCACGTCGTGGATCAGCCCCGTCTCTTCCAGAATGGGAATGAAGCGCCCGGGCGGCACCATTCCGGTCCGTGGATCGTTCCAGCGCAACAGCGCTTCGGCGCCAGTGACACGACCGGTCTTCAGGCTGATCTTGGGTTGGTAATGCAGCACGAACTCGCTCTGCTCGAGCGCCTGGCGCAACTGGTTCTCCAGCGTGAGTTTGCCGGCCACGCTGGCGTTCATGGCCTGCTCGTAGAGGCGGTAGCGCTCGCCGCCGGCCTTGGCGCGTTTCAGGGCCGCCTCTGCATTCCTGAACAGCGTATCGGCGTCGTTTCCGTCGTCGGGAAACAGCGCCGCACCCACTTTCACGGCAATCCGGAACACCCCTTCCTTGAGCCGGAATGGATGCTGCAGAAAGGCCTGCACGGTCTTCTCGATCAGATGCGCCACATCGCCATCCGGGCGCACCTGGGGCAGCACAATGGCGAACTGGTCGGCGCCGACGTGCGCCAGCAGATTGACGTCTGCGGCATAGTGCGTGAGCCAATGCGCAGCCTGCACCAGCAACGCGTCGCCGGCAGGTCTGCCCAGGCTCTCGTTGATGCTGCGGAACCGCTCGATGTCCACCAGGAAGAGCGCCAGCTTGTGACCAGCACCTGCGGCGCTGCGCGCGTACTGCGCGACCCGCTCGAGAAACAGGCTGCGATTGGCCAGCCCGGTCAGCCCGTCATAGTAGGCGAGGTATTGAAGGCGCTGGCCCGTCTCCAGGTGATCCATGGCAAACGCGATGTCACCAGCGAGTTCCGCCAGCAGCTTGACCTCCTCCGTACGGAAGAAGCCGACCTCGCCGGCGTACAGCCCAAGCACCCCCACCACCTTGTCCGCCACGAGCAGGGGCAGCATGACCCCCGAGCGAATGCCATGCTCTTCGTGCAGCGGGCCGAAGAAGGCATCGGGGTCATTGCGCAAGTCATTGGACACCACGATCCGGCTCTCCCGAACAGCCAATGCAGCCAGTTGCGATGCCAGACGCGCCCCTTTGCCCAGGCCGTTGCGCGCGCTGATGGCAGCAAGCAGCGCGGGCGTGCCACCGGCGAAGGCCACGGTGTTCAGGCTTGCACTGGCCTCATCGACCAGACAGATCCAACTCATGCGAAATCCCCCGGCCTCCACTGCGACGCGGCAGGCCTCGTTGAAAAGCTCATCGCGGTCCTTCACGCGCACGATCAGCGTATTGATGCCGCTCAAGACGGCGTACACCCGGTTGAGCTGCACGATCTTGGCTTCGGCCCGCCTGCGCCCGGTGACGTCGCGTACCAGGGTCACGATCGTCCAGCGTCCGGCGGAGTTCTGGGCGTGCCGCCGCACTTCCAGCCACGCCAGCGAACCGTCGGGTCGGTGGAGCGCCAATTCCTGCGTGTCCTGCCCTCCGGTGTTCGCGATCAGCCCATCGAAAGTGCGCTCCAGATCGGCTCGTGACGACCCGACAACCACCCACGGGTCCCGGGCCAGCAGTTCCTCGCGCGAACAGGCCAGGAAGGTGCAGGCTGCCATGTTGGCATGCACATAGCGCATGCTCGCGCGATCGACCAGCATCACGCCGTCGGCGATGGCGTCCATGGCCGTGCGGAACCGCTGGTGCTCCTCTTCCACCACCTTGCGCCGGGTGATGTCCAGGTGCATGACAACGGCACCGTGGGCGTGATCGCCCAGCAGCGGCGAGCAGGACATCAGGAACCAGCGCGGCTCGGAGGCTGCATGGGACGCGTATTCGAACGAAAAGCCTTCCGCGCGACCTTGCAGGACCGCAGCGATACCCTGGGCGGCGTTTTGAGCGTCCGCCATGCTGCTGCCCGTGGCGCGCTGGCATACCTCCAGGTAGTTCATTTCCAGCGCATCCTGCGCTGCCCGCAGCCCGTTGATTCTGCCGAATTTCCGCCACGCCTCATTCACTGAAATGATCGTGCCCTGCGCATCTAGCAGTACGATACGCGCCGGCAATGCGTAGAGGATGGCAGCCTGCTTGATGGCTTCGCTGTCGCGCGCCTGGACCTGCGCGTGTTGCAACAGGAAGGCATTGCCATGGCGATCGACCACGGTATCGACTTCTCCGCCGGTCAGCTGCTCCAGCCGCCGATCGCTGGCCTGCAAGGATTCGATTAGCGCGAAGATCTCCTCGCTCGCCTCGATATCGGGCGCGGGTGGGAGCGGCGTCATGTGGAAGTGCCTTCCAGGCCGAGCGCCTCCAGCAGCGGCTGCAACTGGCTGAGCGTGCCGACAATGCGTCGCACCGGCGCCGGCGACAGCCGGACCAGCGTCGGCGTCAGGAAGATGCCGTCGCTCAGCGCGCGTTTGGGCTCCTTGTAGACGTCAACGACTTCGATTTCATGGCGGTCCGCCAGGTGGTTGCGGCACAACGCCGACAGGTTGGCCCGCGCCTGCGCGGAATTCAGCGCATTGCCGGCGACATACAAGCGGAACCGGTGCATCGCAGTGCGGCTCATAACCTTCTCACTTGCGCTCTGGCTTCGCGGCATCGGCGCCGCGCAGCTCCTGCATCTGGCTGAGCCCCCGGGACAGCTCCCGCGCGCGGCTCTCGGTGCTGCGGATCAGCAGCGCTTTCTCCACCTGCTTGGCGATCAGCTCGGTCTGCAAGGACTTGACGCGCACCTCCAACTCCGCCTCTTCGGCGTCGAGCCGCACGCCGGTCAGCTTGGCCTTGACCTCGGCAACCTCTGTCTCCAGCCGCGCCGCGCCTTCCTTCTCCCAGCGCAGCGTACCCATCAGCACTTCGCCACCGGCCGTGTAGATGTCGGTCAGGGTCACGCCGGAATCGCTCAGGACCAGTTCACGCACCTGGTTCGAATGCGCCGTGCCGCGCGACTTGATGATCGACAAGCCCCGGTTGCGTTCACCCGCCTGCACCACGTAGTCCAGGTGGATCCAGGTGTCGGCCAGGGTGGATATCTGCATCGCCGCCGGGTCGCCCGCCTGGCCGGCTGCCTTGTCCAGCAAGCGGGTACAGACCAGCGTCGTGCCTTCGGCCTTGGACCAGTCGGTCAGGCGTTCGGCCACGCTGTGCACGCTGAGGTCGCCGCCTGCCGTCGTCATGGTGGAGACCGGATCGATCACCAGGCAACGGGCCCGGTGTTCCTTGGCCAGCGCCTTGATGCGTGTCAGATAGGTTTCGGCGCTGCCGGTGATGGTGCGTGCCGAGATCATGCGCAGGCAGCCGGTCTTGACGAAGCGATCGAGCTTGATGCCCACCGATGCCAGGTCGCGAACGACTTCGGTGCCATCGGAATCGAAGCTGACGAACAGCGTGCGCTCGTTGCGCATGCACGCGGCTTCGGCAAACGCACCAGCCAGAGTCGTCTTCGCGGTGCCGGGAAAACCGGTAATCAGCACGCTGGCGCCACGGTAGTAGCCACCGCCCAGCATGGTATCGAGCCGCGTGACACCGCTGGAGACCCGTTCACTGGTCACATTGGCGTCCACGCGGCCGAGCGTACGGGCGATCGCGACTTCGATGCCGCTGGCGCCGATCACAAAGGGGGATTCGTTTTCATCGAAGCTGGAACCACGGTACTTCTGCACGCGCAGATTGCGGTGCGAGACACCCAGCACCACGGCGTGGTTGAGGATCACCGCGCAATCCACCATGAACTGCATGAATCCGAAGGGCTGCGCACCCATGGAACTGGTGTCATCGCCCCCGGACTTTGCCGTGATCAACCCCGTGAACTCGTGCGCCAGCAACCAGTTGTGCAGGCGGTAGATCTCGCGCCGCCGGGCCGCGGCGTCAGGCAACAAGGCCAGCACGATGTCCAGCGCATCAAACACAATGCGCCGCGCACCCATTTCCGCCGTCTGCGCTTCCAGTGCGGCCAGCATTCCGCTCAGGTCGAAATCGCCGGCCTGGATGCTGTCCGGGAGGGGTTGGGCGTCAAGAAAGAACAGCTTCCTTGGCGTCAAGCCCGCAAGGTTCCAGCCAAAGCTGTGGGCGTTCGCAACGATGCGCCTGGCCGTCTCCTCGAACGCGACAAAGATGCCCGGCTCCTTGCAATGCCGTGCGCCATGCGCCAGGAACTGCAATGCGAAGATGGTCTTGCCCGAACCGGCCCCGCCAATCAGCAGCGTGGTACGGCCGTGTGGCAAGCCGCCGTCCGTGATCGCGTCGAAGCCGATGATGCCGGACGGTGCCTTGGCCGATTCCGGGATGGCATCCGGGTTCACGCGGGTTCTTCGCATCGACGGATCCTCGTTGACGGCAGGCACGCTGTCGTGCCGCCAGGTGCCCGCCGGGGCTGCCCTTGGCTCGCGCCACCTCTTGACATTCTTTCGGGCAGCTGGGAGCGGGTCTGTGCGCTGCCCCACAAAGCGCGTGCGGGCAAGGCAGCGCTGCGGCACAATCCAGAGCACCATGCGCACACTTGAACTGACCGAAAACCTCTACCGCTACGTGCTGGACCACTCGCTGCGCGAGCATCCGTCGCAGGCCGCCCTGCGCGAGGCGACCCGCACGCATGCACACGCAGGCATGCAGATCGCCCCCGAGCAGGGCCAGTTCATGGCCATGCTGATACGCCTGCTGGGAGCCCGGCGCAGTATCGAGGTAGGCGTGTTCACCGGCTACAGCGCGCTGGCGGTGGCGCTCGCACTGCCCGACGACGGCAAGCTGCTGGCCTGCGACATCAACGATGCCTACACGCGTGTCGGCAAGCCGTTCTGGGAACAAGCCCAGGTGGCGCACAAGATTGACCTGCGGCTTGCACCGGCGCTCGACACACTCGACGCCTGCCTGGCCGCCGGCGAGGCCGGGCAATACGACTTTGCCTTCATCGACGCCGACAAGAGCGCCTACGACGGCTACTACGAGCGTTGCCTGCGGCTGGTGCGACCGGGTGGGCTGATAGCGATCGACAACACGTTGTGGAGCGGCAAGGTGGCGGAGAAGGCCGCTGCCAGCGATGCCGACACGCTGGCCCTGCAGGCGCTCAATACCAAGCTGCACAAGGACGAACGTGTTGACCTGAGCCTTCTGCCGTTCAGCGACGGGCTCACGCTGGCGCGTGTCCGCTGACCCTTTTTTGGAGACCCGAGCCATGCTCGACCTGCTGGTCACCCACGCGACCCTGCCCGACGGGCGTGCCGATGCTGCGCTGGGCGTGCTGGACGGCCGCTTTGTGGCACTCGCGCCCGGCGCCCTTCCCGCTGCGCGCGAGACGCTCGATGCAGACGGCCTGCTCGTGACCCCGCCCTTCGTCGACGCGCATTTCCACATGGACGCCACGTTGTCCTACGGCATGCCGCGCGTGAACCAGAGCGGCACCCTGCTCGAGGGCATCGCTCTGTGGGGCGAGCTCAAACCCCAGCTCACGCAGGAGGCCGTGATCGAGCGCGCGCTGGCGTACTGCGACTGGGCCGTGGCGCGCGGCCTGCTCGCCATCCGCTCGCATGTGGACACCAGCGACCCGAGCATGCTGGCGGTGGAGGCCTTGCTGGAAGTGAAGCGGCGCGTGGCGCCGTATATCGATCTGCAACTCGTCGCCTTCCCGCAGGACGGCGTGTTGCGTACCCCCGGCGGTGTGCAGAACATCGAGCGCGCGCTCGACCTGGGCGTGGACGTGGTGGGCGGCATACCGCATTTCGAACGCACCATGGCCGACGGCGCGGCCAGCGTCAAGCTGCTGTGCGAGATCGCCGAGAAGCGCGGCAAGCTCGTCGACATGGCGCGACAACGGGTCGTCGGATTCGTC